>PLSN01000510.1 GCA_003165135.1 Bacteroidota bacterium | reverse complement strand
TTGACATCGATGTTACCAATGATCTTCTCTTCGATCTTAGGCTCCATGAGGCCTTCCATTGCGCTCTTCACATCGGCGATAGCGTTGTAGATCACAGAGTAGAGTTTGATCTCTATGTTTTCCGTTTCTGCTATCTTCTTCGCATTCTGTGACGGACGGACGTTAAATCCTAAGATGATCGCATCTGCCGCTACTGCGAGGTTGACATCAGACTCGGATATCTGTCCGACACCTTTATGTATGATACGTACCTGTATTTCTTCTGTAGAAAGTTTGAGCAATGAATCGCCGAGTGCCTCAACAGAACCGTCCACGTCGCCCTTGATAACGAGGTTAAGCTCTTTGAAGTTGCCAAGCGCAAGACGCCTTCCGATCTCATCCAGAGTGATGTGTTTCTTGGTACGGATACCAGTCTCACGGATGAGCTGTGCACGTTTGGTAGCTAGTTCTTTTGCTTCCTGCTCTGAGGTAAATACTTTAAACAACTCACCTGCCTGAGGTGCGCCATTGAGGCCGAGCACCTGTACCGGTGTAGATGGGCCCGCCTCTTCGATCTTTTCACCCTTGTGATCAAACATCGCCTTGATACGTCCGAAATAAGGACCGCAGACTATGATATCACCTCTCTTGAGAACACCTGACTGTACGAGCAGTGTGGCTGTAAAGCCACGGCCCTTATCGAGAGTAGCCTCGATGATCGTACCTTGTCCGCCTTTTTCAGGATTAGCTTTGAGGTCGAGCATATCGGCCTGAATGAGTATTTTATCTAGCAACAGATCGACGTTGAGGCCTTTCTTGGCAGATATTTCCTGGCTTTGATATGTACCGCCCCATTCTTCGACGAGTATATTCATTTGCGAAAGCTGCTCTCTGATCTTCTCAGCGTTAGCTCCCGGCTTATCTATTTTATTGAAAGCAAAGACCATCGGTACACCCGCTGCCTGAGCGTGGTTGATGGCTTCTTTGGTTTGCGGCATCACTGCATCATCCGCTGCTATCACAATTACGGCTACATCGGTGACCTTGGCACCACGCGCACGCATCGCTGTGAAGGCCTCGTGACCGGGCGTATCGAGGAATGTGATGTCCCTGCCGCTGGCAGTGGTGACCTGATATGCACCAATGTGCTGTGTGATACCTCCGGCTTCTTTCGCTACCACATTAGCTTTGCGTATAAAATCGAGTAGGGATGTTTTACCGTGATCGACGTGGCCCATGATGGTAACTATCGGTGCACGGGTGACGAGCTCATCAGGTTTGTCAGGTGCATCTTCTTTGAATGCCGTCTGGTCTTCGATAGACTGGAACTCTACTTCAAATCCATTTTCACCTGCTACCAATTCTATGATCTCGGCATCAAGACGCTGATTGATAGACACCATGATACCGAGCTGCATACATGTCTGTATGATCTTCACCGCGGGTATGTTCATGAGGCTCGCCAGCTCAGCAGCCGTCATAAACTCAGTAAGTTTTAGCTTACTGTTCTTTTGGTCTGCCTGCTCTGCGGCGAGTTTTTCCTGTATAGCTTCGCGCTTCTCACGCCTGAATTTAGAACGGTCACTCTTGGAGGTCATGTTCTGGATCTTGGACATCGTAGCCCTGATCTTATCCTCTATCTCTTTTTCTGAAATTTGAACTACACCATTCTCATCGCGGTGTGGTGGCCGGTTGTCCGGTCCGCCATGTCTATTATCGCCAGGGCCTCTATGATGCCCACCGGGCCCGCCGCCCGGAGCATTCTGTAGTGGAGTGCGTTTAGGTTTTTCGATGCGCTTACGTACCCGCTTTTCATTATTATTAGCACCGCCGGGAGCGGCTGGTTTATTGGCGTCACGCTTAGGAGGTAGCTCAGAGCGATCAGGTTTAAGCTCGATCTTACCCATGATCTTAGGGCCTTCGAGCTGCACCTTAGTGCGCTGGATATGATTTGCATCTACTGCATCTTCTGCTTTTGGTGCTTCTTCCTGCACTTCAGGTTCTATGACCGGTGCTACCGGTGCTTCTTCCGTTACTTTTACTTCTTCTTCGCCGGATTTTGTCTTCTTGGCAGCTGTCTTCTTTGGTTTAGTGAGGTCTACTTTGCCTACTATCTTAGGCCCGTCGAGCTTGTGTGTCTCTGTTTCTATTTTCTCAGATTGAGCCGCTGGTTCTTCAGCCTTGGCAGCCTTCTCAGTGTCCTTTATGGCCAGATTAGACTTGATCTGAAGTTCTTTTTCATCTTCAGCTTTTTTGGCAGACACAGGTATCTCCTGACTGAGTTCAAGAGTTTCCTTCTTGGGCTTCTCAATCATCTTCGTACTGTCTGCCTGTGCCTTGATAGCCTTGTCTTTATTGAAGGCTTTATCAAGGACCTGCACCAGCTCTGCGGGGATCTTCGTACTGGGGTTGTTTACTACGGTAGACCCACTCTTTTTCAGCTCTTCCACAAGGTGATCCATGCTCACATTATAGAAGGCGGCTGCCTGGGCTAACCTCATGGCTTTGATTTCTGACATTTATTGTATTTGATAATTTAAATTCAACCTTTTAGCACAATGAAAATACACATATCGCCCCACTGTAAACCTTTGACAATTTACCGCTACTAAGCTAATGAAATGAGACAATATGTATATGCAAGATGGTTTACATCTTAATATTCATTTTTCATTTTAGTGAATTGTCTCATTATCAAAATATGCCTTATAGCTTTATGCTTCTTTCTTCTCTTCTTCAAACTCAGACTGCAAGATCTTGAGGATGTCGTCCACATTTTCCTCCTCCAGCTCGGTCCTGCGCACCAGTTCCTCACGGCTCAGCGCCAGTACACTTCTCGCAGTATCGCAACCGATCTTTTTCAATTCGTCCAACATCCAGTCTTCGATCTCATCTGCAAACTCATCCAGATCTATGTCAAAGTCACCTTCTTCCTCATCCGCACCCTCACGGTATACATCTATCTCAAATCCTACCAAACGTGATGCCAGCTTAATATTGACACCGCGTTTGCCGATAGCCAGAGATATCTGGTCAGGGTCGAGGTATGCTGAAATACGTTTTTTCTCCTGATTGATATCTATGGAAATGATCTTAGCCGGAGCCAATGCACGCTGTACCATCAGGTTCAGGTTATTGGTATGGTTAAGTATGTCTATGTTCTCATTTCTCAGCTCGCGAACGATACCGTGGATACGTGAACCTTTGACACCTACACAGGCACCCACCGGGTCTATCCTGTCATCAAAAGATTCTACTACCACTTTGGCTTTTTCGCCCGGCTCGCGAACTATATTCTTTATCACGATCAGTCCGTCAAATATTTCCGGTACTTCCTGCTCCAGCAATTTAGCCAGAAAGGCAGTATCGGTACGTGACAGGATGATAACAGGTGTATTGTTTCTAAGGTCAACACGTTTTACAACGGCGCGTACTGTTTCGCCTTTCTTATAAAAGTCCGTTTTGATCTGCTCTGATTTAGGTAGGAGGAGTTCGTTGCCTTCTTCATCGAGAAGCAGGATCTCTTTCTTCCATACCTGATATACCTCTGCACTTATGATGTCACCTATACGGTCTTTATATTTCTTGTATGTTTCGTCTTTCTCCAGATCGAGGATACGGCTCACGAGCGTCTGCCTGGCTGCGAGTACCGAGCGGCGTCCAAAGCTCTCCAGTTCGATCTTCTCATATGTCTCCTCACCTATTTCAAAGTCATCCTGTATCTTCTGGGCATCACTGAGAGCGATTTGTATATATGGATTCTCTACCTCACCATCTTCTACTATCGTACGTCTCTGCCATATCTCNNGTCAAAGTTGTCGGTCTCACCGTACTTCTTTTTCAGCAAGGTGCGGAAAACGTCTTCCAGTACCTTCATCATAGTAGGCCGGTCTATATTTTTCAGTTGTTTAAACTCGCTGAACGAGTCGATCAGTTCTAAACTGTTCATGATTGATTTGTTTTGAAGATGATTGAATTTTTATGATCAATTATTAATATCCTTTATTTCCAGGCGATCTGTATGACCGCTTTTTTTATCTCCGAATACTTAAGCTCTATTTCTTTTGGTTCTTCTGCTTTCTCTTCTGTCTTAGGGCCTTTTTTCTTCTTTTTTTCAGGCTTTGGTATCTCTCTCAGCTTTATCTTCTCATCATCTGCGGCTATCAATTCGGCTTCCAGCTCTGTACCATCAGCTTTGATGAGATCCAGTATCCTGCCTATCCTTTTTTTATACTGGCGGGGTACCTTCAGCGGATTGTCCATGCCGGGGCTGGATACATCGAGCACGTAGTGGTCAGATACCAGGCCACTGCCATCGAGGTGTTTCTCCAGAAACCGCGATATCTCCGCGCATTGGCTAATGGTTATCCCCATATCGCCATCGGCAAAGACTTCTACCCGGGCTTTGCCGCCGGTTTTGACATCTACCAGAAAGAGGTTCATATCCTCCATCAGGGGTTTCAGCCATTCTCCTATTTGTTCTTTCAGCTCCATATGCAGACAATAAAAGAGGGGACTCTCGTCCCCTCATCTCTTTTTCGCAATGCAATAATACATAGAAAAATCGGGAAAAGCAAATGAAATATCAGCTCTACATGGGTAGATGGCTTTAATCACTATTTCGCCTGACCCAGCAGTCTGCCACATGGTCATCTACGAGTCCGACCGCCTGCATAAAGGCATACATGATGGTCCCGCCCACAAACTTAAAACCCCTTTTGGTCAGGTCTTTGGTAATGGTATTTGATATGTCGGTATAGGGAGCTATGTGCTTCAGTGTCTTTGGTTTATTGACGATAGGTTTACCACCCACAAAGCCCCAGATATACTTGTCAAATGAGCCAAATTCCTTTTGGATGGCTATGAAGAATTTGGCATTATTAATGGCAGCATGTACCTTAAGTCTATTTCGGATGATGCCTTCATCCTGCATAAGCGCTTCGATTTTTCTTTCGTCAAATTTGGCAACTTTCTTTACATCAAAGCCTGCAAACGCCTTACGAAAGTTTTCACGTTTTTTAAGTATAGTGATCCAGCTCAGGCCCGCCTGGAAACTTTCCAGTACCAAAAATTCAAATAGCACCTGATCATCATGCACAGGCCTGCCCCACTCATGGTCGTGATAGTCTATGTAGATATCTTGGGAGGTACACCAGGCGCAGCGTACTTTGCCATCAGAGATCACCCGAGGAACTTTTTTAGCCATAATAGAAGATTTGTGGTAAAACTATAAAAATTACCTCACCCCAACCCCTCTCCGAAAGAGAGGGGCTTAACAGCCAACACATCTGGAAGATACTCTTTTAAAAATGCTACTTTAGCCGACAGTATGAAGTTGGATTTCACTGTTTTTATGCATACCTCGGCATGGGCCAGCCTGCTCACGCTCACCTTTCTGGAGATCGTGCTGGGAGTGGACAATATTATCTTTATATCCATCGTGACCCAGAAACTACCTGCTGACCGAAGAAAGTTGGGTCAGAATATCGGACTATTTCTCGCTATGATATTGCGCATTATCCTTTTGTTCTTTCTAGGATGGATACTGGGGCTGCAGGACAATCTTCTACCCGAAGCCTGGGGTTTTAAAGTAACCGGAAAAGGTTTGATACTGATCGCAGGAGGCGTATTTCTACTGTATAAATCTACTACAGAGATACACCACAAACTGACAGGCGATGAGGATGAATTTCATTTGAACTACAGCAAAAACAAAGGTGCTTTTATGGGCCTGATGATCCAGATCGCACTGTTGAACCTTGTATTTTCGTTTGATTCGATCCTGACAGCTGTGGGTATAGCAGACCAATTATCAGTAATGATGGTGGCCGTGGTAGTAGCTATCCTTATCATGATGATATTCACTCAGGCAGTCGGCAAACTGCTTGCGAAGTACCCTACGGTACAGATGTTAGCATTATCGCTACTCATTATGATAGGCGTGACACTGATCATGGAGGGCTTTGGGGAAGTGATTGACAAGACCTTTGTCTATATATCTGTAGCTTTCTCGCTGGGTGTGGAGATCCTGAATATCAAATTCCGAAAGCAAAGAGGAATATGAGCGGGAAACGGGAATCGGACCCGCGACCTTCAGTTTGGGAAACTGACGCTCTACCACTGAGCTACTCCCGCTTATGGAGCAAACCTAAGTATTTCCTGCAAATCCCAAAAGGTACTATGTGACTTTTCAGGCATTAAGCGTGCAAATGCAGTGCGAGTTTCTGCCCGTCTGGATTAAATACACAATCCTATAACTTTTGATTGGTTTTTTTACTCACCATAAATCTCTGAGCTTTTGTCGGCAGCACAAAAAATTCATAAAAAGCAAGAAATATCCCGGACGACTATTTAAAAACAGCTAATATTGTATGTAAATATCTTTAGCTGTGTATACAAGCATGATCAAGCAAAATATAATTAAAGGTAAAGCATTTATCTTTTTGTGCATTTATGTGGTGCAGTTATTTTGTTATCAGGCACTGATAGTAGCCACTTCGGATACTAATACCAGTATCAGAAAGTGTTTTTCGCCCTCTCAGCAGGATACTAATTCCGCTATTTCTGTTTTCAGAACTTTGGAGAAGCATTGTGAATATGGGAAAGATGTCTCTATTAAGAAAAATGCAAATGCACCTGTTTCCAATTACACAGCTTCAGCGCCTCTGGAGGCAGCAATCCCTGCAATAAGCCATAACCGAACAATACCCCTACGGCTTTCAGATGTATCTTATAAGCGATACTTGAGCGTAAAAGTCTTCCGCATTTGATTCTCATCTTTTCTTTTTCTACTCTATCATAGAGTATTAATGATACCCGCATGACGGGTCATTTTCGTTTTCCCGTTTGTTCAAGGGCGTACCCTGATCAAAAGGAGTTTCAGCAATAAACTAAAACTAAAGACATGAAATCAATAGATAAAATCATATGCAAAGCATTAAAAATTAAGATAAGTCTGGGCGTATTATCAATGATAATAATGGTCAATGCTTCAGGCGCACAAACTATATCACAGAAAAGAGCATCTCTTCATAAAATAAAGTCTTTGATTACACAAAAATACCCTGAGGCCGGATCAGTCTGGATATTAGATGGATACTGTGGTTATAAGGCAAGATTCAAAACACAGGATGTCAAATATGTTTCTTNNAAGAATGAATGGCTGCAAACAGAAAGAAAAGTCAACATGGCTGACATTCCGGACAGCGTAAAGCAAAGTTTCAAAAACACTAAATACAACAAGGCAAAAGTATTGAGCGCAAAGAAACTGATGCTTCCTGAAGAGCCTTCAACTCTGTATTTGCTTGAGGTCAGATGTACGGAACGTAATGAGGCGAGCAGTGTCGAATTGGGTAATACCAAAAACTATAAGCTTTATTTTACCAGCAATGGCCGGTTAGCCAAAGAANNCAGAAATGATTAATATTGTATGACAATATGAATATGTATAGGCAATGGCTCAATAAACATGGTCTTTCAGGTAAAGCACTTTTGCTATTGGGAGTTTATTTATTACACTTTATACTTTTTCAGAGTGTGGTAATTGGCTTTTCTGATTCTAATCGGATTGCCATAAAGTCATTTTTTTCCGGCCCGAAAAAGAACACAAACCCCAATTCCGGTATTGCTACTTTCCGGACTTTGGAAAAGCACAAAAGTCCGCAAAAGACTTTTAAACTTTTACCTGATTTTTCTG
>PLSN01000259.1 GCA_003165135.1 Bacteroidota bacterium | reverse complement strand
GT
Organism: Bacteroidota bacterium; assembly: GCA_003165135.1. Lineage (GTDB taxonomy): Bacteria > Bacteroidota > Bacteroidia > Chitinophagales > LD1 > UBA1941. The sequence continues at coordinate 8,790 of PLSN01000259.1, read as the reverse complement.
ACAATAGTGCCTGATAGCAATTCACCTTGCCGTATCCCCAAGCCACATTCGGGATATTATTTGTCGTAAAGGCATCGATCTTAGCCGTTCTTTCCAGTACTGTTTTCACCTCATTATAGCCCGCATTCGGATGCTCCTGCAGATATAGCGCTGCGGTTCCTGCTACGATAGGCGATGACATAGATGTGCCGCCGTTTCGGGTATGCTTGCCGCCGAGGGAAACTTTGTAGCCTTGTCCGGAGCCGCTTAACAGGGCGATATACAGCGAGTCCCCTGTAGCTGTAGTCACAGTACCCGTAGCAGTGATATCGGGCTTGGTGCGACCGTCACGGGTCGGCCCGATAGAGGAATTTGCCAGCAGGCTGCCATCGACCAGATTAGAGGGTATAAATGTGAATGCACTGTCTTCATATGCCATACGATTAGAGTAGTTTCCGACAGTGATCACCTTATCCGAACATTGCCATGAGGACACGATGGTCTTGAATGAATCAGGGAATGCATAGTTAGGAGAGCTGAAACCATTAGGCAGGGTGGTGACTATATTGGATGTACCGGGGATGGCGGCATTATTGTCCCAGAGGTCAAACTTCCCTTGCCCCAGTGTCTGCAGCCTCCAGAGATCGGTAGTGAATNNAGTATGACAAAGAACTCTATGTGATACACACTGCCTGAAAGGGTAACAGCTATAGTATAAGTGCCAAGATTGATAGGCCCCTGCATGAGTGAGTCTGTTATCTGCACCGTCACTCCCTGCGCAGGGTTAAAGTCTGTGACAGCATTAAAATACCTCGTTCTGGCGATAAAAGTTGCATTGCTGCTGTCGCAGCCCATCGCAAAGTTGCCCTGACTGAACTGTGCTGTATCAGCCCACATATCATAGTAGACCTGATGATAGGTAGTATTGTACGAAAACCATGTAAACGTAGAGTCGGTAGCGCTCAGCGGATACGAGATATGGAACCTCAGACCACCGGCATTTCCCGCTGCTGCTACCATCACGCGTCCGTTCTGCGCAGCCAGCATGGCATCTATGGCCTGTGCTGTGAGGTCCTGTCCGTCATGTGATCCGTAGTATGTACCGACACTGGTATTGATGACACATGGGCGCCCGAGTGCAGCCGCTTTTGTGAAAATATAATTGGTCGCGTCGGCTACAGTCTGTAGAAAGTCCATCGTGTCATTGAGATTGACCACGATCATGTCCGCATCGGGAGCCACGCCTGTGTAGCGTCCTGCCAGAGGACCTGTAGGAAAACTCGAACCATTGCCGGCTGCAATCCCTGCTACATTAGTGCCGTGCCCCTGATCGCTGGATGGGTCGCTGCTATTGCATTGGCCGGCATTGATAGCGGTCGAGTCCCACTCTGAGCCGTAGTTATATGGCTGCGGACTGCCAGCGCTCGACAGGTACTGGTCCCAGAGATATAGTACACGCGTATTCCCATTAGCACGACGAAAGTCCTGATGGCGGAAATATAAACCGCCATCTATGATGCCCACGATCACACCGTCGCCTTTGTATGTNNGTGGAGATATGCCCTGATGGGCACTGTCGATGTTATTAGCTATACGGGCCGTGTCCATAAAGAAAAATCCTTTAGACCCTCCACCATCTATCTGCCTGATACCGGGCTCCTGAGAGAAAAAGGTCAGGCTGCGATATGGGATGGCTACAGATGAAATATCACCCGCCGAGAACCTGAACGTGCCATGATACTTGCCTACGAGGCCCTTTATGATATCAGGATCGCCCTTGACCATGATAGGTTTTAGCTTGGTGCTTTGCGCATATTCGGGTTTCTGAAGTTTGTTGTATAGCGTCAGTCCCAGTTTATTGCTGGTCTTTGTTTGAGCAGATGCAAGGCCAGAAAAACAACAGACGATCAATAGCAGGTATAATATGCGCATAAGACGGAAGTTTGCTTGATACAATTTTTAATTAAAAGCCAGCCATTCAGCCAGTTCAATTCCGATTCAAGATACGAAAACAAGGTTTGATTGTTTATTAAAAGTACAATTAAAAACTTGTCCTCGCAAAGGCAGTATTAATTTTAACTATCAATGACTAAATGTTAAAACTCAACTATGGCTTATGAAGAGGCAAAGCAATCATTACAACAACGTTAAGCTCCATTGTCATTTATTATAAAAGCAAGCATATACATTTCCTAAAGGGTCGGTATACTCCAAGCCCGAACCGATCCCCGGAGCGGGATAAATTTTATTGTATTGCTGACTACCGGGACAAAGTGAAAGAATAGAATAATTGCCCCCCCTATTAATTGTATCAATATTAGTCAGTGTATCATATCTGTGTAGTGCAGAATCATAAAAAAGAGCTATAGTGCTATCATTTCTATAAACAGACGATGATGTAAAACATGTAACACATTGCTTTTTGCAACCATAACAAACTACCCCCAAAAACATAATGAGCAATAAATGCTTACAAATACCATGTCCCTTAAATACGGAGAATTTATGACCATATGAGAACTTGTTCATTGTATTAATTATTTAGTGTACACACTGTGACTGTATCAGTTCTAAAAATTGGATTGAATGTATAATTGCCATAATGATAATGGCTATCTATATCACAAACGATGAAAGGTCCTGGCCCTCCATTCAGTAACACTCCTCCGGTAGTGTCATATCTGACCTGTCCGTTATAATATATTGTATCTATCTGAAGGGAACTAAGGATGTTGGCATAACAAGTATAGCAGGGCTTCTTGCAGCTACTAACTGTCAGAAGGGCGATGGGGATACAAAGGTACAGAAGTCTCTTTTTCATTATGTCATTATACATAAATGTAGATATTTCTTTTCAGTTTTTACAAAAGGCATTTAATGTCATAGAAGTGTCTCTTTTTTGTTAAAACGATTATTTTCTGGTGCTCATGCAACCCTTTTGCTAATAATGCTATCTAGCATAGGAATTCATAAACTCAAACTCCATCACATAGCACAAAGCTTTACCTTATTTATTCTATTTTTACATTTGTTAAAAAGATAAAGGTATGACCACTGATACAGCTATTTCCCGTGCTGAGTACTTGATGGAGCTTGAAGAACGCTATGGCGCGCACAACTACCACCCTATTCCTGTAGTTTTAGAAAAAGGCCGCGGTGTCCACGTCTGGGATATCGATGGCAAGGTTTATTATGACTTTCTCTCCGCCTACTCCGCCGTCAATCAGGGCCANNAAACTCACCCTGACCTCACGGGCTTTTTACAATTCCGTGCTGGGTGAATATGAGAAATACATGCATGAGTACTTCGGCTATGACAAAGTACTCCCGATGAATAGCGGCGTAGAGGCCGTCGAGACCGCCATCAAACTGGCACGCCGCTGGGGCTATGCCAAAAAGGGCATCAAGGACGGGGAGGCCAAGATCATCTTTATAGAAGGTAACTTTCATGGCAGGACCATAGCTGCTATCTCGGCATCTACTGATCCGACGAGCTATGAGGGCTTCGGCCCCAATCTGCCGGGCTTTCTGACAGTGCCATTCAATGATCTCTCAGCGCTCGCAAGGGCACTGGAGGATCCCAATGTAGCAGGACTGATACTCGAACCGATACAAGGCGAAGCAGGTGTGGCAGTGCCTGACGAAGGCTACCTGATCAAAGCATATGAACTCTGCCGCATGAGCAATGTGCTCTTTATAGCAGATGAGGTCCAGACGGGTCTTGGCAGGACAGGCAAACTACTCGCCTGTGATCATGAGGATGTGCGTCCTGATATGGTCATACTCGGCAAAGCACTGAGCGGTGGCGTACTGCCTGTATCAGCAGTGCTGGCTGACGATGAGATCATGATGAATATCCGTCCGGGTGAGCATGGCTCTACCTATGGCGGCAATCCTCTCGCCTGTCGGGTAGCAATGAGCGCCCTGCAGGTCCTGAAGGATGAGAACATGGTGCAAAATGCGCACTATCTCGGCAAATACTTCCGTCAGGAGCTCAATAAGATCAAGCATCCGCTAATCAAGTTGATACGTGGCAAAGGACTACTCAATGCCATAGTGCTGAATACCGATGACGAACAAATGGGCTGGAACCTCTGCATGAAGATGTCAGAAAAGGGCCTGCTGGCTAAGCCGACCCATCACTATATCATCCGCCTTGCGCCGCCATTGGTGATCAACAAAGAACAAATAGACGACTGTGTACGTATCATAAAAGAGAGCCTAAATGAGTTTTAGTTTTTAAGGGTTAATTGAAAGACAGCTCCCTCGGTTAAACCGAGGGAGTTTTTTATTTAAGCCGCATTTCATAACTTTATGATATGTATAAGTGGAATCCCAAAACTACTGAAGCAATCATTAAATTGATAAAGACTTTGCCTAAAGATGAGCAGGCAAAAATTGCTAAGAGTCTTGCCGTCAAAAAATCTCCAAAACCTGTTTCGGAACTCATGGATAAAGAAAAAGAATCTGCCAAAAAGTGAGAAAGTTGATGATATGTCAGGAAACAAAAGATAAAATGAAGTAATCAAGACATCCCCGATAGAATACCAGAGTTTTTTATTTTAATTTGCCTTGATAGAAACCAAGAAATGCGTACCATATCATTATTTTCTACCTTTTTACTGCTCCTTACTTTAACCTCTTGTAGTTTTAAGCAAAAAGAGAGGATTTCATACCAATATTACGATAAGGGAGTAATCAAATCTATGTCGCATATCAAAGGTGATAGTACAAAAGACGGAGTTCAAATAAATTTTTATAAAAGTGGGATGATAAAAGACATAAGGCACTTTACAAATAATAAAGAGAATGGTCAGCGAATAGCATTTTTGGATAAATCCGGAAAAGTAGATTACACCTGCAATATCAAGAATAATAGAATACAAGGAGTTGGTTATGATTTCTATAAATCTGGTTATTTATACCTGATCGTGAATAAAAAGGATGGAATAATGGATGGACGAGTAACACAATTCTATGATAGTTGTGATTTGCTTTATTCGATAACCCCTTGGATTGTGAATGGTAAATTTGCATATCGTATGGAATTTGACCGTAACGGTGANNATATCTATTAATACTTCTTTTTATCTCATTGCTACAATCCTGTAGTAATGGAAAGAAAATTGAATACAAATTTTGTAACTCTGGAATTGAAAGTATGTCATCGCTAGATGAGACAGGAGTCATGCAAAGGAAATTTGAAATATCTTATGACTCTATTGGTAACATAAAATCTGTATGTAATAATCCAAAATCTAATGAAAGTGTAATTATTGATCTCTATGATAGTTCAGCAAATATTAAAGACATAATACAAACACAGCAACACAAGAAGAATGGAGTTGCGTACTCATTTTTCCCGTCAGGCTATTTATCTAGGATAAAAAATTACAAAGACGATACCCTTTCAGGGCGGTTTACTATATTTTATGACGGATATGATGTCATTAAACAAGTGGTTCCTGAAATTAATAACGGGAAATACGACAAGTATTTTGAATATAATTGGGGCCGAGGAGGAGCAATGGACGATGGTATTGTGCAATTCCAATCTGATACCATTCTTGAAACCCACTAGCAAAAATTAATAGTCTTTAATTATGAATAAAAAAGAGCGGGTAGACTTTATCATAAAGAAACTCGAAGAGCTATACCCACGAGTGCCCATACCACTGGACCACAAAGATGCCTATACCTTGCTCGTAGCTGTGCTCCTGTCCGCACAGTGTACAGACAAACGCGTCAATCTGGTCACACCGGAGTTATTTGCACTGGCAGATACACCTAAGAGGATGATGAAGATACCTGTAGAGGACATCCGCGAGATCATCAAACCCTGCGGCCTATCCCCTACCAAGTCACGTGCCATCTCTGAGCTATCACGTATCCTCATAGAGAAATACAAAGGTGAGGTGCCTGACAGCTACGAAGAGCTCGAATCCCTGCCCGGCGTGGGTCATAAGACCGCTTCAGTGGTCATGTCGCAGGCATTCGGGCATCCGGCATTCCCTGTGGATACGCACATTCACCGCCTGATGACACGCTGGAAACTCACCAATGGAAAGAACGTCGAACAAACCGAAAAAGACGCCAAAAGGTTATTTCCCGAGGCGATATGGAATAAACTTCATCTGCAAATCATTTACTTTGGACGTGAATACTGCCCAGCCAGAGGACATGATCCCTTGACCTGTCCTATTTGTTCTAAAATATAGCAAATGAAGAAAACCCTGTTTGAGTACCTGCTCGTCATCCTTCTGCTTTCGCCCCTGCTGTTTATCAATATCAGGGACAGCCATGACTGGGGTGACGATTTCGCGGGCTATCTCCGTCAGGCAAAGAATATCTCAGAAGGCAAGCCATTCTATCAAAGTAAATTTGAATTTCACGACTACAATCCTGTCTATTCACCGCCTTATAATTCATATGGATTCCCGTTATTGCTCGCTCCGGTAGTGAAAGCTTATGGGCTTGATTTCAAAGCGCTCGACCGCTATATGTCGCTATGGACAATAGCTTGGGCTCTCCTCATCTTCGGATATTTGCGCAGATACTTTTCACTCTTTACTTCCGTGTCATTTATACTACTATTCTTTCTGAATCCATTCTTCTTTGACTTCAAAACAAACGTCATCTCAGATATACCACNNCATTCGTGGCGTAGGAGTGGTGATCCCGCTTGTGATATTGCTTGATCTATTCATCAAGTGCATCTCTTTTCTTTTGAAAAACATTTCGAAGGAAGAGGTCAAATCAGAGATCAAGGAAACCTCAATCATTCTATTCTCAGCAACAGCATATATTCTTATCTTGAATAATGTCATCTTCCNNCTCCTGCTAACCTGAACCAACACTTCATCGGGCTATTCCGATACGAGCATTACAGCGACATGATTTTAAAGAACCTTGATGTCTATACTACTGAGTTCAACAATCTCTTTCATCACGACGTAGGCAAATATTCGTTCTCTATCCAGTATACATCCGCCTTTATGCTTGTCCTGCTGGTCATCGGTTTTGTCAATACACTTCTCTCGCGTCATAGATTTGAGATGATGGTCCTTATCACCTTCTGTTTAGTGGTAGTCTTGTTTCCCTATTCCAATCAGGGCTTCAGATATCTGCTGCCGGTTCTTCCTATATTGATACTTTGTATCATCCAGGGTGCTTCATCGATACAAACAGCTCCCGGGTACAACAAGACCTTTTTAGCCTTACTCTTTGTCATATTCATCCTTCTTCAATACAAAAAAGAAGTACGCATGATGAGAGATAACCAGACAACTCCCATCTGGCCCGGACCATTCACCGAAGACAGCAGAAAAGCCATCGATCATATCAAGTCTGCGATTCCCGAAGGCGCTCTGATTGCCTGTCTGAAACCAAGAGCTATAGAGCTTTTCACTGACCAACTGACCTGTGTATTACCCATTGGGAATGACATACCCGATATAGCCAACAAATTAAAGGTGGCAAAGCCAGACTACCTGCTCAGCATCAAAGACCTCGGAACGCGTGTCGATAGCCTGGCCCATTACAGAATNNATGGGAAAACAATGCCTGCAGGTTATATTTGTGCACTGACCATCAAAAATAATATAGTCATGAAGATGAATCCCGCTCCAAACCCATGGGTCAATAAATCCTGTGAGGTCAAATATGAAAATCCATGGATCAAAGTAGTCGAAAACAAGGTCCTCAACCCCGCAGGCAATGAGGGCATCTATGGAGTAGTGCATTTCAAAACAAATGCTGTGGCTATCATACCACTCGATGAGCACTATAATACCTGGATCGTAGGCCAGTATCGCTACCCACTTGACTCCTATGAGTGGGAGATACCGGAGGGTGGTTGTCCGCTTGGCACATTGCCACTTGATACTGCCAAAAGAGAACTGCATGAAGAAGTAGGCCTCAAGGCAGAACATTATGAGATGATCCTCGAGATGCAATTATCCAACTCTACATCTGATGAGATCTCATACTCCTATGTCGCCAAAGGCCTGTCATACATAGGCGAAGAGCCTGAAGAAGACGAGCAACTGATCATCAGAAAACTGCCTTTCGAAGAGGTCTTCCAAATGGTCATGAGGGGCGAGATCAGAGACGGACTGGCAGTAGCCAGCGTTCTCAAGGCCAAAATACTCATTGACAAAGGCCTCCTTTAGTAATAAGAAAAAGAACGCGCATCCGTCACTACTCCATCGACAGTCGATACTTGCCGGGCTATCCCATTATTATTGTCCAGTTGATAGGTATAGTTGATCGTATTAAGGCCTGAGTAGGTATCCGCCTTCTTCAGATTGACAGAAGAAGCACCTATGAAAGTCAATCCGAAATTAGCATTACCTATCCTGTTTATTGTGTTAGCGTAGTAGGTAGTCGTGATCGAATAGCTCTGGCCAGTGACGCTGGAGGTCGATTGTTCCGTTAGCATATCTTTATTCTGGATGACATAAGTATTCGCTGTATTGGGGTGTGTAGTATCAGTGGAAGAAAGCAGGAAGCCATTGACATCATATACAAATACACTCGATGATATCTCACCCCCGCCACCTATCCTCACACAGCCCGTCGCCAGGCCTTTGGCATTAAGGGTGTAAATATTTTCATAAATAATTACCTGCTCATTTATCATCATCTTGATGTCTATCACTGAGTCATGTGAATAAGTGAATGTCTCCGATGTATCACACTGGACACTGGACGTGAGCCTGTTTTGGCCGTCATAGGTGAAATTGATCGAGCAGGCGTTGCTGTCTATGGTGATCGTCTGTACCAGCATAGGCTGTGAGCCGCTCGTATCCT
>PLSN01000263.1 GCA_003165135.1 Bacteroidota bacterium | reverse complement strand
GATGTCGAGCCTCACTGTTGTTTCGTCTTCACTGTTTGAGAAGAAATAGTCGTCCGGTACTGTTAGCGACTGGTCTCCGTTTTTTAGTTTTGCTTCTTCCCATAGATATAGGCAGACCTTTAATTTCTTGTACAATTCACCGAAATGCTTTTCTACTTCGGCAGGAGTTTGGTCAGCATAGAGATACCCTTCATAGCTTACCTTTCCGTATTCCTTTTTTATGATTTCATTATTGGAGCTTAACAGGCGAAGCTCGGGCCTCCGAGGAGCTATGAAATCTGAATCAGGTAAGTCCTTTGCAATTCGGTCTGTGATAATATCGATGCTGGCACACTTGATGATCTCATTCAAGTGATCACACCAAAGCGAATCGCTGATGCTTATTTGTTTCTGTGCTTCAACTTTATACACAGGCAGTAGTATTACGAAGAGTAGGAGATGTTTTAAATTCATTTGGCTGCAATCTAAGGATTTACTGATTTCCTGTTTTACAGATTACTAATTAAAACTTAATTTCGTACCCCATGGAAGTAAATCATTTAAATTGGTACAATACAAAACTAAGGGAATTTCTCACGCCTGATGAGGTCAAAGCTGTCATGCAAAAATCAGACCTTCGTGCTGCACTGGAGGTTTTGTCCATGTGGCTTTGGATAGCCTTTGCATTTGCCCTAGTGGGTTTTTACACTAATGTATTTACTGTGATCATTGCTTTATTTATATTAGGGGGCAAACAACTCGCCTGTGCTATTTTGTTGCATGACTGTTCGCATGACTCGATGTTTAGTTCTCGAAAAGCCAATCAGATAGTCGGCAACTGGCTCGGGGCATATCCAATACTACAAAACATGGAGCAGTATCGCCCATATCACCGCGAGCATCATATGTATACCGGCCTCGACAATGACCCGGACATGAGCCTTACCCAAGGATACCCTACGACCGCCATCAGCATGGTGCGAAAGATAGGACGTGATCTGCTGGGAGCTACCGGAGTCAAAGCTCAGATAGGCGTGATAGCAATGCATGTAGGCATCATAAAATACAATCTCGGCGGCCTGGTAGAGCGTGTGAAAGAAAAGAAGAACTGGAAGGAGACTATTACTAATGCCGCTAAAAACCTCTGGGGACCTATCACTGCCAATCTACTTATGTTTGGTATACTTTATCTCCTTGGACATCCCTGGCTATACCTGCTGTGGATGGGGGCTATGTTTACCACATACAATTTCAGTCTGCGGGTACGCTCTATGGCTGAACACAGTATGGTAGAGGATAGGCAAAACCCGCAAAAGAACACTCGTACCACCTATGCGAATTTCATAGAGCGAATCCTGTTTGCTCCCTATCATGTCAACTATCACGCAGAGCATCATCTCTGCATGGGAGCACCGTCATATAATCTTCCTAAGATGCATGAGATACTTTTGGAGAAAGGTTTCTATAAAGAAGGAACCTTGGAAAATAACTATTGGACTATCGTTAAACTAGCGATAGTCAATAAAGAATAGTCTTTTTCAGCTTTATTGTAAATAATTTAAGTNNAAGTCTCCTACCTTTCCAGCCAACAGGCGACTCTTTCCCTTCAAACTTTGTTCAAGTTTTGCTCATTTGCCAAACAACTCATACTATTGCACTAAAATTCAATCAAATGCTGCCACGTAGTATCTATACCGAAGAACACAACATGTTTGCGAGTTCTTTCCGCGATTTTGTCAAAAAAGAAATAGAGCCAAATCACGCCAAATGGGAAAAAGACCAGATGGTGAGCCGCGAGAGCTGGGCCAAACTCGGTGAGGCCGGCTATCTCTGCCCTCAGGTAGAGGAGCAATATGGCGGCCTTGGTATCAAGGATTTTCGCTACAATGCAATAATCATAGAAGAACTGGGCCGTCTCGGCCTCGCATCTGAGACTGTGGGATATTCATTACACTCTGATATTGTATGCCCATACATAGAGCACTATGGCAATGAAGGCATGAAAAAGAAATGGCTACCTAAAATGGTGTCCGGCGAAGCTATCGGCGCTATCGCTATGACTGAACCCGGCGCGGGCAGTGACCTGCAGGGTATCAGGGCATCAGCAGTTGACAAAGGCGACCACTATCTGGTGAATGGCTCCAAGACCTTTATCACAAACGGCTACCTGAGTGATATAGCCATCGTAGCAGTCAAGACTGATCCGACGCTCGGTGCAAAAGGAATCTCATTGCTGTTGCTGGAGACTGGGATGAAAGGATATTCTAAAGGAAAGCCGTTTGAGAAGATCGGCCTGCACGCACAGTATACATGTGAGTTGTTTTTTGAAAATGTAGAAGTGCCAAAAGAAAACCTGATCGGCAAAGTAGGAGAGGGCTTCAAATACCTGATGACTGAACTGGCGCAGGAGAGGCTCGTCGTAGCACTCGGCGCAATTGCGGGTGCAGAAGGTGTGCTCACGCAAACGGTTAAATATACCAAAGAGCGTATCGCATTCGGTAAGCCGATAAGCGAACTGCAAAATACCCGTTTCAAACTCGCTGAGGTAGAGACAGAGGTCAATATCGGCAGGGTGTTCGCGGATAAATGCCTTGAATTGCATAATAATAAACAACTCGACGGTGCAGGCGCTTCTGCAGCTAAATACTGGCTAAGTGACCTGCAGGGACGTGTGGCAGATGAGTGTCTGCAGCTGCATGGGGGCTACGGTTATATCTGGGAGTATCCGGTGGCCAGGGCATGGGCGGATGCACGTGTACAGCGTATTTATGCCGGTACCAACGAGATCATGAAGGAACTCATAGCACGCAATGTGCTCAAATAAATAAACAAACCTGTGAAAAAGACACTCGGCATACTTCTTATTTTTCTGGTCTTTATCGCGGGGTATTTTTATTTCAATAAACCGCAGCCTATCCAATTCAAAGGAGTAGCTGACCTGCATCTAGCAAGAGTAACTGACGAAGCCTCAGAACTCCGTGGTGACCTTGTGTTTCACAATCCCAATAAAATGCGCTCCCAGCTGGGCAAAGTAAGTTTTGATGTGCTGCTGAATGGTGTGACCATCGGCAAGATCAGTGACAACTTTGCTACTGCTATCAAGGGCGATGAGGACTTTCATTATTCTTTTCAGTTGCGTTTTCCTAAAGCTGATGTGCTTAAAGATGATTCAGCAAAGGCTGACCTGCCTGTCCGGATCACTGGCAGCGCAGGTTCAGATGTACTTTTTGCCAATTACACCTTTGCTATAGATCATTCAGGAACAGTAAATAATTCTTACAGGTGATGTCGTGGATGAGATGTTTGTTCTGCGGAGCTTTGTTGGTTTTTGCACTTCCATCCTGTAAAGTCTACCCGCCGGTCTATAAGCGGGTTGAGAATTTCAGGTTGGAGCATATAGATGGGAATGGATTTAAAGTATATGGCGACCTTGTGCTATTCAATCCTAACAAAATGCACGTCAAACTGAAAGATGTACTGATGAACATAGAGCTAAACGGCAAGCATGTCGCCACAGCAGGACAGAAAGAGCCTGTGCCGATAAAAGCACAAAGCGAATTTGCGGTGCCGCTAAACCTGGTCATCAGGCCTGAAATGTCATTCAAGGAAGGCATACAAAATATTTTTCATGTCATTCAGACCAAG
>PLSN01000347.1 GCA_003165135.1 Bacteroidota bacterium | reverse complement strand
CTACGTACCTATTCCATCTGGGACCATAACAGTAGCCGTGGTACTGCAGATATGGCCGTATGTGTACACTCGACAGGTATCGGTGCCACATGGGCTTCTCAGGTCAGGACCGGCGAGGACGTCTACTATATGGGCCCGAAAGGCAAACTGACCATAGACTATGCTGCTGAGTCAAGCCTGATGATCGGCGATCCGTCGGCCCTGTCGCATATGTATGCCATCAGGAGGCATATAGTGTCGGGCAAAATAAATTTTGGTATCACATATGCTCATGACGCTGCTGACCACTATGCAGATATAGATGGCAGCAGACCGTTTCAGTTCCTCTTGTTGGATTATGATCCGACAGAAGCATTGATAAAGGAAGCAGATGCCCTTAAAAACAATTTATCGGAGAGTGCAGTGATCTATCTGGCCGGTGATGCCAGAGTCTGCAAATCACTGGGGCGTCATTTCAGAGACAACTGGCCCAATGCCACGGTCCGCACAAAGGGCTTTTGGATGCCGGGAAAGACGGGTATGGATTGAACAAATACCAAAAATTTTTGTCTTGAAAATCAATTATTTGAATTGAATGTTTAAACAAATTTAATCAAACACTTGTTTTAATTAAACGTTTGTTTAATCTTTGCATCATGATTCAGACGACAACAGAACATATCGACAAAAAGGAGGCGATCCTTGCGGTAGCAGAAAAGCTGTTCTCAGAGCAGGATTTTGATGCGGTTAGCGTTCGCGACATCGCCAAGGAAGCCAATGTGAATATTGCGATGATATCTTATTACTTCGGCTCAAAGGAAAAACTATTTGAGGCGGTCATTATTCGCAGGATAGAGTCAGCTATCAATATCCTGAAAGAAATGACATCATCTGAGAGCACCGGCTATGCGAAGATGGAGAGAGTGATAGACTACTATATAGGCAAACTGGTCAATAACCGGAATGTACACAAAATGATAAATCGTGAACTATCCAGCAATAACCGTCCTCACCTGAGGGACCTGATCATGGCGAGGATGAGAGCAAACAGGGAATTCATCAAAGAGATCATGGTCCAGGGGATCAAGGAAGGTGAATTCAAACCCGACATGGACATAGATATGACCATCATGAATTTCTTTGGCACGATCCAGCATATGGTGGGTGCTTCTTATTACTCCTGCGACATGTTTGATAAGAAAACCGATGCCGAACTTTTCACCCCTGAGTTTACAGAGCGGCTGAAAGCGTATTTTAAAAATTCATTTAAACATAATTTACTCTAAAAAACCGATAACAATGCTAGTACACGTATTCAAAAAAACAATGGCCATCGCACTGCTGCTCGTCTTTATGACAGGGGCATTTGCACAGCAGGTCAAAAAACTCACCATCGATGAGGCCGTCGATCTGGGCATGAGCTACAATAAGCAACTCAAAGCGAGCAAGGCTATAGTAGGAGCTTCAGATGCTAAGTATAAGCAGTACCTTGGCATGCTGGCACCAGCAGTATCTATCAATTCAAGTATCACGCACAATAGTGATAACCTGCCTTTTTATGACAATGCTCCCATTTTTGGCACAAATATTACTTTTCCTGCTACTGCTTATAACTATTACCTTAATAGCCTCAATATATCACAGGTGGTATTTGCCGGCCTCAGGGGCTGGAATACACTGGCGATGACCAAAGAGCAGACTCGCGCAGCGCAGTATGATCTGGCAGCCGACAAGCTCACTGTGAAAAATAATATCATCGTGGCCTACTACAATCACTATAAATTGATAGAATCCAAAAAGGTAGTGGATGAGAACATCAAGGTATTGCAACAGCGTCTGAAGGATGCACAGAACCTGCAAACAGTAGGTATGGCGCTCAAGAATGACGTATTGCAAGTACAACTCTCTATATCAAACCTTCAGCAAAGTGCAGCGGAGGTGCAGAGCGGGATAGATGTAAGCAATTACAATCTGGATGTGATGCTTGGCCTGCCTGATAGCATTAGGATAGAAATAGAAGAGTCAGGATTGCTCACGGATAAAGCGGAATTCGATCTGGGTAACGGGCTGAAAAATGCACTGGTAAGAAGGCCGGAGGTAAAGGCCGCAGATATGCGTTTGGACATTTCACACAAGCAGCTCAAAATAGCTCGGGGAATGTACTCTCCGGTAATAAGCGGTGCTTTCAATTACGTCTATAATGAACCCAACCAAAGGGAATTTATTGGGCCTGTTGAATTCAAATATGCCTGGGATATAGGAGTGAGGTTGTCTTGGAATGTCACAGGTTTGTTTACAAATCAATTCCAAACCAAAGAAGCCAAGCTGAACATACAGCAGGCAGAAGCACAACATGACCAACTGACCGACAATATCAAAATGGAGGTCAACTCAAACTTTGCAGCCTACAAACTGGCACTGGACAAAATAGAACTCAATAAGGAATCTATCGCACAGGCCGTCGAAAACCAGCGTATGAGCAAAGACCAATACCAAAATGGTATCAAAAATATTACGGACATGCTCAATGCGGATAATCTCGTGATAGTATCTGAGATCAATATGCTCAATGCGAGGATAGATGCAGAGATAGCTTATGCCAAACTTCTAAAATCAACTGCTAACTAAACCAATAACCAAATCATAAATCAACAATCAGAAATAAAATAACAGTCATGGAAAATACAGAAGAAACCAAAAAGAAATTTAACCCCACTCCATATATACTTGGGGTGATAGGGATCGTACTGATCGTATTTATTACAAAGAAAGTCATCTATGCGATGCATAATGAGGATACTGATAACTCGCAGATACAATGCTATATCAATCCTATCGTGCCCAAAGTGGCAGGCTTCGTAGAAGAGATCAGGATAGATGACAACGTGTATGTACACAAAGGTGATACACTAGTACGTATCGACGACCGCGACCTGAAGCTTCAAGTGAAAAAAGCCGAAGTAGCCCTCGCTAATGCAGTAGCAAATGTAGACCTGGCCCGTTCATCAGAGTCCAGCACTGCTGCCAGTGTCAACGTAGCCAATAAGGACATCAGTCCTGCACAGAGTGCGATAGATGCTGCACAGGTACGTTTGTGGCAGGCACAACAGGACTATGACAGGTTCAAAAGGCTCCTTGAGTTAGGCTCAGGTACACAGCAGCAGTTTGATAATGCAAAGGCTGCAAAGGACCTCGCAGAGAAACAACTCGAGCAAACACAAAAATCAGTAGCTGCCTATCAGGCGAGACTGGCGGCATCATCCTCTAATGTAGCTGTGAGTGCAAACAATATCAAAGTAGCACAGATACAGGTAGAGCAGAGACAGGAAGAACTGGACCTCGCTAAGCTGAACCTCTCTTATGCGACGATAGTCGCCCCATGTGATGGTTATGTTTCAAAGAAAAATGTTCAACCGGGCCAGCTCGTAGCAGTGGGACAAAATCTCTTCGCTATTGTAGACGAAAGCGAAATATGGGTGATAGCAAACTTCAAAGAAACACAGATCGAGAAAATGAAAGTGGGCCAGAAGGTCAAGATCGAAGTAGACGCATATCCCGGCAAAGAATTTGAAGGAACTATCCAATCACTTCAGGCGGCTACAGGTTCTATGTTTGCGCTGTTGCCTCCTGATAATGCCACAGGAAACTTTGTAAAAGTAGTTCAGCGTGTACCTGTCAAGATCATCATTGAAAAAAATCAAAACAAGGACTTCCCACTGAGGGCCGGTATGAACGTGAAAGCGATAGTGAAGGTATCTTAGAAATTGATAATTGACAATTGACAATTGACAATTACTAAGACATCGATGAAGACTTGGATTATAACCTATAACCTAAAACTTACGACATAAAACTAAGATTATGGTATTTCAAAAAATGGGCCTGACCTACTACATGACTTTCGAACGTATGGGGATAATGTCTCTGAGACTGAGCATGGGCTATATGGACAGGACGAATAAAGTCTATGAAGTGACTTTCGATATTTAAAAAATATGGTGATGTATTTTGCATTGTCTCAATACTCAATACTAACTACTCAATACTAATTAAAAAATGGATCAAAATTCAACCTTAGAGTTCGGTTGGAGGCGGGCCATCATCACGGTCACCGTCATCACCTGCTCGCTACTGGAGCTGATAGATACATCTATCGTCAACGTAGCAACGACCCAGCTCATGGGCAACCTCGGAGCTACACTAAGTGAGATCAGCTGGGTGATAGCTGCCTACAGTATCGCCAATGTGATCATAGTGCCTATGTCTACCTGGTTCTCTATCAAGCTAGGCCGCAAAAATTATTTCGGAGGCTCGGTCATACTCTTTACGGTCGCATCTGCCTGCTGTGGTTTTTCGACTAATATATATGAGCTGATCGGCTTCCGTTTCCTACAGGGCATCGGCGGCGGTGCACTACTTGCTACCTCACAGACCATACTCACCGAGATATATGCTCCTGAGGAGCGCGGCAAGGCCAGCGCCATGTATGGACTCGGCGTCATTATGGGCCCTACACTCGGGCCTACACTGGGTGGCTATCTGGTAGACAACTTTGACTGGCCGATGATATTCTTTGTCAATATACCGGTAGGTATCATAGCAGCATTCCTGACATTTACTTTCATCAGAAACGTAAACTATGTGACACCTGAGATGAAGAAAGCTAAGGTAGACTGGTTAGGTATAGCATTGCTTATAGTGGGTGTGGGTGCATTGCAGCTGGTACTTGAAAAGGGAGATGAAGAAAACTGGTTTGAGACAGGCTATATTGTAGTATCTACCGTAGTGGCTGTCATAGGGCTAGTAGGTTTTATTGCATGGGAGTTTATTGCAGACCATCCCGTAGTGGACCTGCGTGTACTCTCCAAAGGCAATGTCGCGATAAGCACTGTCCTGTCTTTTATATTAGGCTTCGGACTTTTCTCGTCGGTATTTATCTATCCTGTATTTGTACAGCGCTTCCTAGGGTTTACAGCTTTGCAGACCGGGTTATCCCTGCTGCCGGGTGCACTGGTGAGCGGGTTTATGATGCTGGTAGTGGGTACACTACTGAGCAAAGGGGCCAAGCCTAAATACCTGCTACCTTTTGCCTTTGGCATATTTGCCTTCTTTACTTTTATCATGTCATCTATCATCACTCCGCAAACCGGAGAGGATAGTTTCTACTGGCCACTGATCATCAGGGGTATAGGACTGGGTTTCTTATTCGTACCGCTTACGACTATGTCGCTCGGTGGGCTATCGGGCAAAGACATCGGCTCGGCAGCAGGCCTTACTGCTATGATACGACAGCTCGGCGGCTCATTCGGAGTGGCGATATGCTCGACCTTTATTACACACATGACTGTAGTGCATAGAGCAGACCTGATAGCAAAAGCTACTCTCTACGATCCTGCTACACGTGAACGTCTGCAGCAGTTGACACAGGGCATGCTGTCCAAGGCTGGTGATATGGTCAAGGCTACTAACATGGCCTATCAGACACTGGAGTATAATATCACTCAGCAGGCCACTGTGCTGACTTACATTGATACATTCCAGTACTTAGGAGTATTCTTTATACTGGTCATACCTATTATATTCTTTGCTAAGGACACACTCCTTGCCAAGAAGGAGGACATCGACGCGGCAGGGCATTAAAAACTCTTCAATTTGGGTTTGGTATAAAGAGGTGGGAGCGATCTTACCTCTTTATTATTTTAAAGGCGATGTTTCTGCCATGTCCCTGCATCATAGCGAGGTTGATCCATGCGAGAGCAAACTGTTCAAGCAATATAACCTTATCATTACCACCGAAATCATAACAATCCGCGAAGCCTACATCTTTGGCCAATTGCTTTACGGTCTCTTTTGCCGTTTTGCTGTCACCGGCCATAAACATATCCAGATGCACATCGTTTGGATAGATAGGATTGGCCATATTCTCAAACCCTGTGCTGTTGAAGCATTTCACTACTTCTGCACCTTTGGCCAGATCGGTGAGCGCTTCAAATGTATTGTTGTATCCTTCCGGCTTCGAACGGACAGAGTTCATGGTGTCTATGATTATTTTGCCATTTACATTGCCCATAGCGTTTACTATTTCAGCTGTGGCAGGTGGTATGGCCGCTATGAGTATTACCTCAGATAGTTTCACGGCCTCACCGATCGAATGAACAGTTACATTAGCGATGCCAAGCATTTCTTTTCCTTTGAAATTTTCAAGGTCCCTTACTCCTAAAAAAATAGTGTGCCCAGCCTTAGCCCAGGCTTTGCCGAGAGCAGTGCCTATGTTTCCTGTGCCTATGATCGCTATATTCATGATTGATCGTTTGATTATTTCCAGTTAGGAAGGTTAAAGTAAATACCTGTGCCATCAGGGTCATGGAAAGACAGAAATACTCCTGCTTTGTCGCTCTTCTCAGAATAAGCAATATGCTGTCCGTCGAGCAGCGCTTTGGCCCCATCGAGATCATCTATCATAAAACCGATCGAAACCTGAGTGGAGGGTATTATCTCTCCGCTGGCAGGATGCAGTCCTATGATGATGTCTTTAGCAGTGAGCTGGGCATAATGGTTGCCCCATCTGTTTTTTATGGTCAGCCCGAGGCTTTGATAGAAGGTGACAGCTTTGTCCATATCCCGTACCATGATAGTGACATTAGTTTCCGTGATATTCATAGCAGAAATTTTAGCTAAGATAGAACAGTTTACGATAAACTTTTAAAGTGTGGAATGTTCAAGAGATGGGAGCGACCCTGTCTCTTTGTTATTTGGCCAATGATTGCAAATATTCTAATAAGGCATCTTCATCCCAGCTATCATTATACTTTTTCCCATTGATAAAGAATGATGGAGTGCCGTTTACACCGCTGCGTATGCCACTTTCCAGATCAGATTCTACTT
>PLSN01000380.1 GCA_003165135.1 Bacteroidota bacterium | reverse complement strand
GTACCAAGCTCGCGGTGCTGATAGACCCGGACAATCAGACCGAGGATAGCCTGATGGGCCTGTCAGAAAAGATAAATAAAGCAAGAGTAGACGTGATACTGGTCGGTGGCAGCATCCTCCTGGATAACCATTTTGAAAAAACACTGTCGCTGCTGCGAAAAAATACCTCCGCTCCTATTGTACTATTCCCGGGCAATAACTATCAGGTGAGCAGTCAGGCTGATGCTATCCTGCTGCTGAGCCTCATATCGGGCCGCAATCCCGAATACCTGATAGGCCAGCATGTAGTAGCCGCTCCATTGATCAGGGAGTCAGGCCTTGAAGTCATACCCACCGGCTATATGCTCATAGATGGCGGCAGGGTATCGACCACATCCTATATGACACAGACGGTGCCTATCCCCTATGATAAACCGGATATAGCCATCGCTACAGCTATGGCCGGCGAAATGCTTGGCCTGCAAACCATCTACCTCGAGGCAGGCAGCGGCGCCCACAGATCTATCTCTGCAGAATTGCTTCGCGCTGTCAAAAGCAGTGTCTCTATTCCCATCATCACCGGCGGCGGCATACGCACTCCCGAGCAAGCGGAGGAACTGGCAGAGGCTGGCTCAAGTATGATCGTGGTGGGAAATATCCTGGAAAAAGAACCTGAGCTCCTGATGGAAATATCTCTCGCAGTGCATCAGTGATCGGTGGCAGTTGGCGGTTGACAGTTGATAGGAATACAAGGTGTTTCAAGTCATTTCCAGCCACCCGATCACAGCCACCTGCCAACTGGTTATTTACAGTCGCAGTCATATTCATGGTCGCGGTCTATACAGGTCACGACCTTGGTCTCATGGTCACATTTAGCAAAGACGATCCTTAGCCGTACCCCATCTTTATGCCGGTCTTCTTCTATAGCATAGGTCGGACAGGGTGTCTCATTTTGTTGACTTTTGGCTTCATTGATATGACCTTCGCGCAGCACCTCTCTGATGTCCTCTTCAGATATATGCCTGCAATCCATACGGCAACGTGCATGGCGGGTGTATATGAGAGAAGCATTGGGGTCAATGACAGATTGATGATCGGCCGAGTATGATGTTTCTGGCTGACGATGCCCCTGCCCTTTGTATAGTCTGGCAAAAAGTACCGTTGCCAGAAGTACTACTACCAGTATTGCTTTATAATTATCAGATTTCATATGACTAAATAAAATGCTACGAGATATGCATTGTGAATATACCTTTTTGCGAGTTTCTATACATCAATAACAGCCTTTAACAAGGAAAACTTTGTATGAAATATGTTATGACATTTGTTTTCAGCAAAACAATTGATCGGTTTGTTTTAAATTAGCTGAAAGTATGATTTTACTCAATTATTTCCACATTCCTTTCGCTATCTTGCTATTATAATACCTCCAGATTCTATGCAGACCGATGAGAAGGTAAATATTGAAAATACTCTTCGTGCCAGCGAGCGCAGGTTGCGCTCTATGATCGAGCATGGCAAAGACATCATCACGCTTATCAATGCAGATGGCAGCATAAAATACAGAAGTCCCTCATATGCTTATGTTCTCGGCTATGATATTACTGAAATGGAAGACCGGCTGATATTTGAAAATGTACATCCGGATGATGCCGCCACACTAAAAGAATTGTTCTTACAACTAATGAGCACCTCCGGCGCAAGTGCCAAAGGCCAGTGGCGGCAAAAGCATAGTGACGGCAGCTATAGATGGATGGAAGGTATTGGTTCCAATCTGCTGGATGATCCCGATGTACGGGCCATAGCGTGCAATTTCAGAGATATAACAGCGGACATAGAGGTCAAGCAGCAATTAGAAAAAAGCAACCGCGAACTCAACCAGCTTTTCAATAGTATCGATGAAGTATTGTACAGCGCCGATCGAAATCCATATAGGCTCACCCAAATGTCTGAAGCCTGCATGAAGTTGTATGGATACCCTTCTTCAGATTTCTTTGCAAATGACACCCTGTGGTTTGACCTCATATTGCCCGAGGACTCGCATGTGATAAGAGAGATGAACAAACTGGCCGAAAAGGGAGAACCCGGTTCCTGTCAATATAGAATAAGGCATAAAGATGGCAGTATCAGATGGATAGAGGCGCACGTGACCCCTACCCTCGATAAGAATGGGAAACTGGCAAGGATAGATGGAGTGAACCGCGATATCACAGAGAGAAAAAATGCAGAAGAAGCCCTGCTCAATAACGAAAAAAGGTTTAGGGCGCTTATTGAAAATAATAAAGAAGGAATAGCGCTCATAGATCCAAGCAGGCAATTCTTATACCTAAGTCCCTCTATCAAAGGTATATTGGGATATGAGCCCGAAGAGCTGATCGGCACCAAAGCTTTTGAACTATACCATCCTGATGATCTGACACACATGAGTGAGTTTGTACGTTCATTGATAGATGGGAATACATTATACGAACCCCAACTCCTTCGGGCGCGCCATAAGGATGGTAACTGGCGATGGATCGAGCTTATTGCCACAAATCAATTATCAGACCCGGCTGTTAATGCTCTTGTAGCCAATTTCCGTGACGTGACTGAGAAAAAAAATGCGGAAGAAGCCCTGCTAAACAATGAAAAAAAATTCACGACACTCATCGAAAACAGCAAAGACGGTATCGTCCTGACAAATTCAGAAGCAAGGTTCATCTACCTTAGCCCGGCTATTAAAGAAATACTGGGCTATGACCCCGAGGAACTGATAGGCAAATATGCCTATGATGTTATTCATGCAGATTTTCAGCGATCTGATATACAGAATATGCTTAAGACAGACAGTGGATCGAAACAATCAGCTGAACTGGTCTTAAAAGTCAAACACAAAAATGGCTCATGGCGCTGGATCGAAGCCTCTATATCTCTGCGGCTGAATGATCCATCAATCAATGCAGTAGTGACAAATTTTCATGATGTGACCGAGAAAAAAAATGCGGAAGAAGCGCTACTGAACAGCGAACAGAGGTTTAGGAAATTGATTGAAAAGAATAAAGACGGCATAGGCCTCACAGATAGTAACCAGCAATTCGTGTATCTCAGCCCGTCGGTAAAGGATATACTGGGCTATGAACCTGAAGAGCTTATTGGGACCGGAGCTTTTGAGCAATACCACCCTGATGATCTGCCGGCAATGGCTGATCTGGCAAGGTCTATAAGAAGTGAAGCTAATTCTTCTGCTTCCGCCCAGGTCCGGATACGCCATAAAGACGGTAGCTGGAAATGGATCGAACTCACTGCTACCAATCAGTTAGATGATCCGGCCATTAATGCAATTGTCACTAATTTTCGCGATGTGACTGACAAGAAAAAAGCAGAAGAAGCCCTGCTAAATAGTGAAAAAAGGTTTAGAACACTCATTGAGAATAATAAAGAAGGCATCGCCCTTTCTAATCGTGATCGGCAATATATATATGTAACACCATCTGTAAAAAACATATTAGGTTATGATCCGGAAGAATTGATCGGCGTCAGGGCTATAGATATATATCACCCGGATGATCAGGAATCGATGAGAGCTCTTGTGGCATCCATAAGGGAAAAGCGCATTCCATTTGGCTCCAACCTTGTTCGAATCCGTCATAAAAACGGCGAATGGAGATGGATCGAACTCATTGCTACCAACCAATTTGACGACCCGGCTGTCAATGCCATAGTCACAAACTTTCGCGATGTGACAGAACGAAAAAAGGCGGAAGACGAACTGGAGCAGCTCAATCACTCACTGGAGAAAANNATCAAATAAGGCATTGGAGTCCTTCTCATCGATGGCAGCCCATGACCTGCAGGCTCCACTGAGGGTCATGTCAGGATATACAGCAATATTAAAAGAGGAATACCAAAACAATCTCGGCGAAGATGGTATTGTACTGCTGGACACTATATCGCAGCAGGCCAAGCAAATGTCAAAGCTCGTGTCTGACCTTCTTAGTTTCTCGCGAGTGAGCCATACTGTATTGAAAGAAGAAAAGATAAGCCTGGATGAGATAGTCCATGATATATGCTCCCACCTGCATCTCACATATACAAGTCCAAACGTGGCGGAAATAAAAGTACATAAACTAGGCTGCAGTTCAGGAGATACCAGCCTAATACGACAGGTGTGGTCTAACCTCATTTCTAATGCACTCAAATATTCAAGTAAAAAAGAAA
The DNA here is from genome assembly GCA_003165135.1 of Bacteroidota bacterium. Lineage (GTDB taxonomy): Bacteria > Bacteroidota > Bacteroidia > Chitinophagales > LD1 > UBA1941. The sequence continues at coordinate 2,197 of PLSN01000380.1, read as the reverse complement.
AACCCTTGATAGAGATAGGACGGATCAAAAATGACACCGAAACAGTCTTTTTTATAAAGGATAACGGAGCGGGTTTTGATACAAAAAATGCATCCAAATTATTCCAGGTATTTCAAAGGCTTCATGGCAGCAGCGATTTCGAGGGGACAGGTCTGGGATTGGCACTCGTCAAAAACATAGTGGCGCGTCACGGAGGCAGGGTCTGGGCAGAATCAGAATTAGACAATGGGGCTACATTCTATTTCTCAATACCGGACTGATCTCACTTTATTACTCCCCATTTCTTTCCTACTTTTTCAAAAGCAGCGATTGCCTTATCGAGCTGTTCCTGTTTGTGAGCCGCAGAAAGTTGCACCCGGATACGCGCCTGATCTTTGGGTACGACAGGGAAGAAAAAGCCGATGACATAAATGCCTTCTTTAAGCATTTCATCAGCAAATGTCTGGGACAACTTAGCGTCATACAGCATGACAGGCACTATCGCTGACTCCCCATCTCTAAAGTCGAGGCCTATCCGGCGCAGGCCATCCTTAAAGTATTTTATATTCCACTCCAGTTGGTCGCGCAGCTTAGTTGATTCTGTCAGCATATCAAATACCTCCAGAGAAGCACCCACGATAGCAGGTGCCAAAGAATTAGAAAACAGATACGGCCTCGAACGCTGACGCAGCAGCTCTATGATCTCTTTGCGGCCAGTAGTAAAGCCACCCATCGCTCCGCCGAGGGCTTTGCCCAAGGTCCCCGTGATGATATCTATCCTGCCAATCACATTACGCAGTTCGATACTACCTTTGCCTGTCCTACCGATGAAACCAGTGGCGTGGCTCTCATCTACCATGACCATAGCATTATACTTCTCAGCGAGATCACATATTTTGTCTAGTTGTGCCACATAGCCATCCATAGAGAAAACGCCTTCGGTCACAATGATCCTGTTTTTTTGCACTTGCGACTCTTTCAGGCAGTTTTCCAGTTCTTCCATATTATTATTGGCATAACGGTAGCGGACAGCCTTGCTGAGGCGGACACCATCAATGATGGAAGCATGATTGAGAGCATCTGATATGATAGCGTCATTTTCATCAAAAAGCGGTTCAAATACCCCTCCATTCGCGTCAAAACAAGCGGCATATAGTATGGCATCCTCCGTACCCAAAAACGCGGCGATCTTAGCCTCCAGTTCTTTATGTATATCCTGTGTACCGCATATGAACCGCACCGAGCTCATCCCAAATCCATTCGTGTCCATTGCCTTCTTAGCAGCCTCTATCACCCGAGGGTGTGACGACAGGCCCAGGTAGTTATTGGCGCAAAAGTTTATGACCTCGCTCCCGTCCTGCAGGCATATCACTGCATCCTGCGGAGTCACTATCACACGCTCTTTTTTGAAAAGTCCATTGTCCTGAATGGTTTTCAGCTCCTGCTCCAGTTTATCTTTGATCGTGTACATCCTAGTTTTTTTAATTTGAGGCTAAAGTAGGAATTGGCCCTCAAAAACCGCAAAAAAGCTTTCAGATGGCCTATATTGCTATTAATGTGAACCCTTAGCCGACATTATTGTTGATAAAGAGCAAAAAAAGACTTCCATATATCGTTCATCGGATTAATTTTGTTTCCGCTTAACAAAAATCTCACAAATGGCTTCTGTAGCACAAAAACCTTCCGCACTATTCAAATCCTCTATTGGCAAAAAATTTCTGATGGGACTGACGGGCCTCTTTCTGGTCAGCTTTCTGGTAGTGCACTGCTTTATCAATTCAATGGTATTCTTTGACTCATCGGGCACCCTGTTTAATGAATATGCCCACTTCATGGGAACGAATATCCTGATTCGTATCGCAGAGGTCGGGCTTTTTGTTGGTTTGATCCTTCATATAGCGGATGGCCTGATGCTTTATTTTCAGAACCGCGCTGCACGTCCGCAGAAATATGCATATAATAATGAAAGCGCAAACAGCCCCTGGTACAGCCGCAGCATGGCGCTGCTTGGTACGCTGCTGCTAATATTCCTTATCCTACATCTTTCACAATTTTGGGTACATACGCGTTTTATGACCATGCCTGAAGTAGACCACCCGCAGTTTAAAATCCAGATGATAGACTTATATAGTTTGATGAGAGAGACCTTTAGCAATCCTATCATCGTCCTGATCTATGTGCTCGCTCAGTTTGCATTGGGCTATCACCTGCTGCATGG
>PLSN01000003.1 GCA_003165135.1 Bacteroidota bacterium | reverse complement strand
GTTTGTATGCCCTGCTATCTTTATAATATCAGCAGCATTTTGGTATACACTTTGGGATTATAGGAATGTTATTCAGACAAATGAGAAAATTGAAGTTTGGAAAAAATGGTTCGTGAATTTGCTTTTATTAGCCCTTATCGTTCTTCCCGTTAGATATGGTATTGAGAGGGTAAAGCCATTTCAAAAAGACAGAAGTCCTCAATGGGTAATAGATTTGAAAAATATGGAACAAAGGAATATGGAAAAAGGAATATTGTTTAATTATGAAAAATCAATCGATGCTATGTTTTATACCAATCTTATAGTTTATCCTTATACTGCTGACAAAAAAACCATTGAAAATCTACAACAAAAAGGCTATACAATAATTATCAACGATGATGGAAAGGCACCAGCAGATATATTGTCAATGGGAAAGGTAGTTAAGTTACACCTCTCATTACCAGCGCACTGACATTCCACATATGGCAAATTGGAAATTGTTGTGTTAAATCATTATTTTGCGACATAGTATTAAATTAATGCAAAACCTCTTTAAATGTACTTTAGTTATTGCAGGATTTCTGTTTATAATAGCTTCCTGTAAAAGGGATTCCCAAACGAATTGGACCGATGGAGTCTTAGCGCCACTGGCAACTACTAATCTTACCATTAATAACTTGGTTACAGATTCCTTTCTACACACAAATTCTGATAGCTCTTTGTCTATTGTATATCAAAACACAATTTACAGTTTAAATCTTGCTGACCAATTTATACATATACCAGATACATCCATTGGTCAGAAATATAATCTTGATTCATTGTATTTACCTAATGTAAGTTTTTACGATAAAATCTCTCTTGGTTTAATGGCTCAGAATCTTTATGCACAGGGGAATTTTTTAGGAGCTTATCTCCTAGCTCAGAATGGCCATTATGATTCATTACCGACTATATCTGGATTGACCTTATCTCCATTTTATTTTTCTGCTACATCCTACTTCAAAACAGCTACATTATCAAATGCCAGTGTGGTCCTTAATGTCGACAATCGATTACCTGTCGCGCTCCAAAATGTATATTATGAACTAAGAGATAGTGGCACTAACAACCTTATCCTAAATGGTTCCTTTGCTTATATAGCTCCAAATTNNAAAATAACAAGCTTTACAATACCAGGTACCGGCAGTAATACAGTCCTCATCGATACCTCTAATTATATTGCCATCGGAGCTTATATTAGTGCTCTACTTGCAGACAGCGCTATCGCTGAGTTCCCTTCACAAAATATAATATCTCAGGATGATGAACTCACTCAAAACATTTCTAATGGCAGATTATTCACTTATGTGGATTGCAATTCGGGTCAATTATTAGTTACAATTACAAGTGCTATCCCGCAACCACTTAAGTTTACGTACAAACTTCTTGGAGCATACGATAAATTTGGTAATCCGTTAACTGCTATTTCTACTATTCCAGCGGCCACTATTGGTCATTTAGGCTCAATAAATCAGTCATATGATTTGAGTGGCTATTCAATTAATTTAACTGGTAACAATGGGAATCTATTTAACACCTATACTCAAATTATTATTGCTCATATAGATTCAACAGGACAGCTTGAAGACATTAATGAAAATGATAGTCTACACATTCAATATTTTCTTCAGAATATCAAACCAAACTATATCAAGGGCTATGTAGGTCGTGATACCATCTCCTACTCCGGTACTACTCCCTTTGCTTTTGCTAGTCTCTTTAGCGGTAGCGCCCCAAATGCTCTGAAAATAAATAAAGCCAGTATATCTGTCTCCATAGAGAACGGTATCGGTGTCGACGGCACTGTGACGATCAATAACCTGACCAGTGTCAATGCTAATGGAAATACAGTACAACTGGTAGAGCGATCGGGTAGCTCGATCATCGGAAGGCCGCTATATATTGGACGAGCGACAGACTTTCCGCTCACGCCGAATGTATCAACCTTTAATCTCTCCAGTACTACATCTAATCTGGCGGCTTTTATTAATAACCTGCCCAGCTCTATAGGTTACAATATCCAGATCAAGACCAATCCTCATGGCAATGACCAGACATATAACCAGTTCGCCTATCTGACCAGCGGCCTCAATGTCAATCTGAATGTAAATATCCCGCTGTCACTGATGGCCAATGACCTCATCCTGAAAGATTCATTCAACTTCAGTCTGGGGTATAGTCAGAAGGATGTGGCCAATATTCTCAATGGCACCCTGCATGTGATCGTGAATAATAAATTCCCGCTGCAGGCCAATATCACGCTGATAGCTTATGACAGCGCCTGGAATAAACTCGACACACTGCTCTCTAATGCACAGGTCAATGCTGCACCTCTCAATAGCTCATGCCGCGCTACTCAGACCACACAGAGCGTACTGAATGTGCCGGCACCGGCTAACGTGATAAATGAATTGCGATTTGCTAAGCATGCTATCATGACAGTAGTATTCAATACCAAATCAAGCAATACCATCTGCAATGGGAAATTCCTGAACATATACAGCGACTATAATATAGACGCCACGATCACGGCAGATTTTAATTATAAAGTAAAATTCTAGCGAGGGACCTATCACCACATGAGACAATTCTCCATTGCCGCATTATTGTTTTTTTTATCAGCCCTGTCAGTCACTGCTCAGGAGAACAGTAGTCCCCCGTCTTCTGATGATAGTGCGGTACTGAAAAAAGATTCTTCCGTACATAATATAGCAGTTGAAATTCGAGACCCTACTTTTAAACCATTTACAGACCGCTATTCGTATTCATCTCTCGGCCCGCTCCTTACTGAGCCAAATGACGCGAACTCCATACAGCTTGATGTCGACTTCCACATGAACTCCAATGCCATGCCTACGACATTTGCAGGCGCATTTCTCACGCAGAATAATATCACCCCGGACATGATTAACCGCGTGCTGGGTTATACTAAAAAAGACATAAAATATGAAGATGAACTGAAGGCAGGCCTGGCGTATAAACATTTATTCAAAAAAAGTGGGGTGACGCTCTATGTGTCTTATTATCATAGAAACCTGCGTTCACTTACCACGAGCCACGATGCATTTCAGCTGATCTTTGAGGGCAATGCTCCCTTTGAGAATAAGACCGCCAGCCTCAATGACATTAACTTTCAGGACCTGATGTACAATCAGTATTCTGTCGGTTTGAGTAAGACCTTTGGACATTTTTTTGTAGGTGTCAATGTATCCTACTTGCAAGGGTTCACAGACCAGCAGATCAAAAATCCTAATGGCAGCCTTTATACCGCACCTTATGGCGAGTATCTCGACCTATCTTATAATATGACATTCAATGAGGCGACATCAGGTGCCAGTCATTTCTTTGACCTAAACGGTCAGGGGGTGTCCGGTGATTTGCAGTTTGGCTATAGTACGGAGAAAACAAGGTTTAGCATCACTGTGCAGGACCTCGGCTATCTCAGATGGGCAAAACATCCCGTCAGCTATCGCGGAGATACATCCCTTACCTATAATGGCATAGAGATCAGTAATCTGACCAATATATCAGGAAGCGGGATACAAGGCCTGAATCTCGACTCTACCATCTCTGCTCTCGAACCAAGAAAATCAACCCGTGCATACAATACAATATTGCCAACGACGATTCAGGCGACGGTTTCTCAGCTATTTAAGCTCAAAAAACACGACATGGTCCTCTCGATCGGAGTAAATACCCGATTCCTATATCATTATTATGCTTATGGTTATGTCAAAACCACTTTCCTCCTGGACCACAACTGGTCGACCTCAGTCAGCGCAGGAGCAGGTGGATACTCATTGTTTAATCTGGGATATGATTTCGGCAAAAGCTGGCGCAATCTTGACTTCCTTTTAGGTACGAATAATCTGATAGGCTGTCTCGTTCCGATGTATTATCCCGGCAGCTCTTTCTATCTTCGCCTCGTTGCTCATTTCTGATCTGATGGTACACACTGATATCTTAATTATTGGCGCTGGCCCCGGAGGTGCTTCTACAGCATTATTCCTGGCTAAATACGGCATCAGGTCCACGCTGGTCGATAAAGCGACATTCCCGCGTGATAAAATATGTGGTGATGCACTCAGCGGCAAGGTGGTAGAGGTTTTGAAGAAACTTGATCCTATACTTATCGACGAACTTTATGCAAGGCAAGATGATTTTCTCGGTTCCTTTGGAGTTACATTTGTTGCGCCAAGCGGTCAGGCACTGAGAGTGCCATTCAAAAATGAAATAACCGAGACATCTCCCCCACCCGGCTTTATATCCAAGCGAATTGATTTTGACAACTGGCTTTTAGAACAAGTCCGTAAGCAGCCATTGATCACCCTGATCGAAGATATGGAGCTGCGCAAATTTGAAAAGGTAGTAAACGGCTACAGGGCCATATCCAAGGCAGGAAAAGTATTTGTGGCCAAGCTCATCATAGCAGCTGACGGTGCCTATTCTACTTTCGCTAAAGAAGAAGCGCGCCTAAAAACAGAAGCTCCACACAATTGTTTTGGGCTTCGTGCTTACTATAAAAACGTATCAGGGCTCGATCATCAGAATTTTATCGAGCTGCATTTTCTGAAAGATTTTCTGCCGGGATACTTTTGGATATTTCCACTGCCAAATGGATATGTGAATGTCGGAGTAGGAATGAGGGCAGATGTGGTACACGAAAAGAAACTGCACCTGAAAAAAGAGTTTGCAAAAATAATCGCGACGCATCCTGATATCTCACCCCGTTTTGCCAATGCAGAACAGATAGGAGAAGTGAAACTGCACGGGCTGCCACTGGGCAGCAAGAAAAGGCCGATCTCGGGAGACCATTATATACTGACAGGCGATGCGGCTATGCTGATAGATCCTTTCACCGGCGAGGGTATAGGTAATGCGATGATGAGTGGTATGTTTGCGGCTCAGCAGGCTCAGCGCTGTCTTGATGCAAGTGATTTTTCCGCAGAAGTAATAGAGGCTTATGATAAAGCTGTATATGACAGGCTCTGGAGTGAACTGCTGCTAAGTTATAGAATGCAGCAATTGGTAAATTTCCCTTCGCTATTCAACTTTGTAGTGAGAAAGGCTAATTCAAATGCCTTGCTACGAGAGACTATCTCTGCCATGTTTGAAGATCTTGACCTACGGGCCAGATTAAAGGATCCAAAGTTTTATTTCAAACTATTATTTTCCTGAGTCATTTCACACCCACAAAGGGTTTGAAACCCTTTGTGGGTTTCACTAAAAATTAAATTATAAACACTACTTTTATAATTCTATAATACTGCTATATTTGCACGCGCTTTGAAAAAAGCAGGCTGTTTCCGTAGCTCAGCTGGTAGAG
>PLSN01000413.1 GCA_003165135.1 Bacteroidota bacterium | reverse complement strand
TTGAAACTATTTGGCTAATTTTCATTCTAAAATTAGAAGTAAGACAATCAATACTTTGTACATAATTTATTTTGGTATTCGAATGAATAATATGCATAATTGAAATTTATTTTGCTTTTATTAAATAACTACTGTAAATATAGCTATTTCTAGTGTGATGTCCAATAAGGCGGAAAGAATATGATAGCAGAAAATGGGCGGGCTTATGCTGGTGCGCGCGCGTCGCGCGTTCTCTAGCCTTGTCTGCCGAAGCACACGCGACACGCGTGCGCTACCGTAGGACTAGTAGGGGGGTCTCATTTGATCTCGTTCTTATCTTCAAACTCCTGCGCTTTGTCAGCATCTATAGTACCGTCCTTCATGATCACACCTTCTTTGATCAGTCTTTTTATGACAGGCTTGGCATCTACCCCAAACCAGACAGTGTTTGAGTCAAACTTGATATATCTTTTTGGAAAGAAAAAATTCGTGTGGCCACCACCATAGGGGGAATTATCGCGGACGTACTCTAGATGCAGTACCTTGTCCGAACCGTTGAGCGAATAAAAATCATAGATAGACTTCATAGCCTCTTTGTTATAGCTCAGGATAGCAACATCATTCAGAAATACTTTGTCATCTTTCATCTGCACTTTCTGCCCATGCGCGAAGGCACTGAAAGCAATCATTAAAACAAGGATTGGTAATCTTTTCATATGCTTCGTTTACAAAATTTTCTTGTTCCCAAAATATCTCTGCCTCTCCGCGCTCTTTGCGGTTAATCTTGTATTTGACTACAGATAATTCTTCACTTCATCCAGCACCTTCGCAGTAAAGTCAGCCAGCGGCATAGCGCCGAGGTCGCCCTGTCCCTGGCGGCGGACTGATACAGCTCCGTCTGCTTGCTCCTTCTCTCCTACTACGAGCATGTATGGTGTGCGTTTGAGTTCTGTGTCGCGTATCTTCTTGCCTATCTTCTCAGCGCGGTCATCGAGTGTCACTTCGAGGCCATTCTTGCGAAGGCTGTCGCGTACGGACTTGGCATAGTCGAGGTATTTGTCAGAGATCGGCAGTATCGCTACCTGCTCAGGCGCGAGCCATACGGGGAACTTGCCCGCATAGTGCTCCAGCAGGAAACCGATGAAGCGCTCATGTGTGCCCAGCGGCGCACGGTGTATGATGATGGGGCGTTCTTTCTCGTTGTGTTCATTCATGAAGGTCAGGTCAAACCGCTCCGCCTGTGCGAAGTCCACCTGATTGGTCGCGATGGTAAACTCCTTGCCGATGGAGCTCCAGAGCTGTATATCTATCTTCGGCCCGTAGAATGCAGCCTCATCAGCCACCTCGACGAAAGGCACACCGGACTTAGTGAGGACATCGCGCACCATATTTTCAGTTTCGATCCACATGGTGGCATTGTCGATGTATTTCTGGCCGAGTTTAGATGGCTCATGCTTCGAGAAACGCATCTGGTATTTATCAATACCGAATATCTTGAAGTACTTTACGTAGAGTTCATTCACTTTCATAAACTCCTCTGCGAACTGTGCCTTGGTGCAGTATATGTGGGCATCATTCATCTGCATAGAGCGTACACGCATCAGGCCAAACAGCTCACCGCTCTGCTCATAGCGGTAGCAGGTGCCATACTCAGCGAGGCGCATAGGCAGGTCGCGGTAGCTCTTAGGCAGCGCACCGAATATCTTGTGATGATGCGGGCAGTTCATGGCCTTGAGATAGTATTTCTGTCCATCCAGCTCCATCGGCGGAAACATACTATCTGCATAATACGGCAGGTGGCCTGAACGGATATACATGGCCTCTTTGGCGAGATGTGGCGTCTTGACACGTACATAGCCCTGCTCATGTTCTGATTCTTTAGCGAGCTTCTCGAGCTTCTCGATGATCGCAGCGCCCTTTGGCAACCAAAGCGGCAGACCGGGGCCTACCTCATCATCGAAAGTGAATATCTCCAATTCTTTGCCCAGCACACGGTGGTCATTTTTCTTAGCCTCTTCGAGCATCGCGAGGTGGGCATCGAGCATAGCCTGCTTCGGGAAAGTGATGCCATACACACGTGTGAGTTGCTTATTGCGTTCGTCGCCTTTCCAATAAGCGCCCGCTATACTGAGCAGTTTGACAGCCTTGATATAGTCAGTGCTCGGGATATGCGGCCCACGACACAGATCGGTGAACTGTCCCTGCCGGTAGAAAGTGATCTCGCCATCAGTCAGCCCTTTGAGCAGGTCGAGTTTGTATTCGTCACCTTTCTCCGTAAAGTATTTCACCGCTTCATCCTTCGGCATCTCGATACGGGTGTATTTATTACCCTGCGCAGCGAGTTCGCCCATGCGTTTTTCGAGCTTACCCAGGTCTTCTTCAGTCAGTTTATAGTCGCCCATGTCGATGTCATAGTAGTAGCCATTGTCCAGCGGCGGTCCGACCCAGAACTTCACGCCCGGATATGCCTCCTCGATAGCCTCCGCCATGAGGTGCGCCGACGAGTGCCAGAAGGTCTTCTTGCCCCATTCATCATCGAACTTCAGCAGTTTGAGACTTGAATCTTTATAGATCGGACGCGTGAGGTCCCATACTTCGCCGTTGACTTCTGCGGCTAGTACTGCTTTGGCCAGTCCCTGTGATATGCTGGCTGCTACTTCGTAGGCCGTGACGCCCTCCTGAAACTCCCTGACCGATCCGTCAGGCAATGTGATCTTGATCATCTTATTTGTATTGAGTAATGAGTATTGGGTATTGAGATAATACAACCAGTACTCTGATTTTTAAATGAGGTGTGAAATTAAAAATTATTCTCTCGCAAAGGTGCCAAAACTAATTTTAAGGTATTTCTTAAAAACAATTGCTTTGTTTAATTTTGTGGAAACGCTCCGCTATGACACATACATTCAAAATAAAAGAAACACCTAAGTCGAAGTCTCTCATAGAGCACCTGCAAACGCTCACCTACGTAGAGCATGTACAAGCGCCTGAGCGGAAAGTTTTAACGGAAGCTGAAATGATCGCCAAAGTCAAAAAAGCAGAAAAAGGAAAAAAGATAAAATGGGAGGATGCTAAAAAAATCATCGAAAAGTGGTAAACAAAACTTTGGTTATAACGGATAAAGCTCTGGACGAGCTTCACGCCGAAATCGTTTATCATAGATTAAATACTTCCGAAAAGTTCGCCTCCACCATGAAAACGGATTTCATGCAAAAGGTTGATTCTATTCTTCCCAACCCATACATATACCCAGAGTGCCGTTTCCTGCCTACCAAAACTCAGATTTACCGCAACATAGTATGGGGTAATTATCTTATTATCTACAAGATCAAAAAAAACAGTATAGAAGTACTGAGTGTATTTCATACCAAGCAGAAACCTGCCAAGATCAAGCTGGTAAAGAAGAAAAAATAGCCTGGCAAAAACTCTTGCTCCTGGTTGGCGTCCTCGCCAATCCACTACTACGAGCTCTTAGCACCTCTGACCATCTGCTCTACGACGTCCCATTCTTCTTTGGTCACATCGTCAAACATGCTGAACTCGCCTGCACCCTGCAGCCATTCGCCGCCGTCTATGGTCACTACATCGCCATTGATATATGCAGAGTAGTCAGATACTAGGTAGGCAGCCAGATTGGCCAGCTCCTGATGTTCGCCGGCACGGCGCAGCGGTACACGTTTGATCAGGTCAAAGCGCTCTTTGAAATCTCCCGGTACCAGCCTGTCCCAGGCACCCTTGGTAGGGAATGGCCCCGGTGCGATGGCATTCATACGGATGCCGTACTTAGCCCACTCTACCGCCAGAGAGCGGGTCATAGCGAGCACGCCTGCCTTAGCGGTAGCAGACGGTACGACATATGCCGAACCTGTCCATGCGTAAGTTGTCACGATACTCAATACCGCTTTGTTGGTTTCTTTTTTAGCTATCCATTCTTTACCGAGGGCGAGGGTGCAGTTGATAGAACCTTCGAGCACAATGCCGATGATGGCCTTGAATGCCCCTGCTGACAATCGCTCTGTAGGCGAGATGAAATTCCCCGCTGCATTATTGACCAGTGCATCTACAGAACCGAAAGTAGAAATTGCTTTAGCGACCATTGCCTCGACCTCATTATACAGGCGCACATCGCATGCTACAGCGAGGCATTTGCCGCCGGTCTCTGCTTCGAGCTCTTTGGCTGTACCTTCCAGTACATCCAGCTTGCGGCTGGTGATGACAGTATTTGCCCCCAGCTGCATGAAGTACTTCGTCATTGATTTGCCGAGTCCTGTGCCGCCGCCGGTGATGATGATCGTTTTGTCTTTCAGCGCTCCCGGTTGGAGCATTCCTTCGAGGTTTTTCATGTTATATTTTTGAATGGGTTAATTGATATTTTATATGATCAGTACTAATCGCTGATACAATATATTGAGTTTTTCATTAGCATCTTCACAAAAACCCGAATGCACGGTTGACGTTTGCAAAATGGTGCTACGCGGCGCTGTCAGCCAGCGAAACCTCTCTGCCATAGGTAGGCAGGCAATAGGGCCCGCCAGCGGAGTACCTTCGCATATCTGCTCGAAAGCTATCAGGTATTCTTTCACCTGCGCCATATTGATCTGCGGCGAAAATGCTTTCAGACGGTCCTCATTGATCTCAAACTTTGCCTTAAGGAATTTCTGATCGCGGCAATACAATACTACTCCCACATTGAGGAACTCCTCGCGCTCCACTCGTGGCACAGTCCTTATCACCGCATATTCAAAAAGATCCTTATCCTTCATTTGATATGCTATTTACAAAGTTTTTTAAATACTCCAACCTCAGCTCAATAAACTTGACATATGCCTGTCTCTGCTCCTTAGGCGACTTAAAGGCCGCATTCTCTATAAGCCATTCATCGGGTATCAGCGATACAATATGACGGATGATCTCAGGAGTCAGCAGTTTACGAAACTCCATGTCAACTGTCACCAGTTCCGATGCCTTTGCTATCAATACATGGTCTTTGATCTGTGCAAAAGGCTGTTGTGCCTTCGCCTCCCAGCCCGACCATGAGTGGTGAAAGTAAAACGAGGCACCATGATCTATCAGCCATAGCTGCTCATTCCACCAGAGCATATTTGTATTTTTTGCGGTGCGGTCCACATTCAATAGAAGCAGGTCAAGCCATACGATCTGTGAGGCCGTTTTTGAATCAACTTTTATGACAGCGGGATCGAAAGTAAAAGTACCTGACAGGTATCGCAGGGCCAGATTGAGACCGGTGCTCGCCTTCAGCAGGTCCTGTATTTCCTGGTCGCCTTCGGTCCTGCCAAACGCCTCATCCAAATGAGCGAAAACGATCTCAGGTACACGAAAGCCCAGGGCACGGGCTATTTCGCCGCCGATCAGGTCAGCGATGAGCGCTTTGGGGCCCTGGCCTGCGCCTCTGAATTTAAGTACATACAATAAACCATCATCCGCCTCGACTATCGCAGGCAGCGAACCGCCCTCACGAAGTGGCGTGACGTACCGTGTTACGTTTACGTGCCTGATGTTATGAAATGTATGGCTCATGCTCTGATTTGAAAAAAATATGCATTAAAGCTAAGGTAATATTTCTGTATGGAAAACGATTACACAACCCGTAAAGGGTTCAAAACCCTTTACGGGTTATAGAATGAAATAACTTTAAAATTGATTGGTCGATAATAACACCAGAGTACATGCCTCGACAGGCTCGATGCCGTTTTTTGCCACCAGCGACTCAAACTCGCTATTCTCAGTACCGGGATTGAAGATGACACGACGTGGTTTGAGAGCTACCACTTTATCATAATAATCCTTCTGAATGCCCGTATTGACGTAGAGTGTCACTGTATCGGGGTGCAGGTCTTCGGGAATCTCCTGCAGAAACTCCACATCTCCTACTTTACCCGCATGCCTGCCGACTGCGACCACAGGGTGGCCGTGACTACGCAACATTCTGATAGCTTTATATGAATAACGTTCAGGATTGTCTGATGCGCCGATGACGAGTATTGTTTTGTCTGACATATATCAAATGTAGCGAATAGAAACCGATATATAAACAGACGAACCGCTAACATTTTTAATTTTCAATTTTTAAATTTTAACTTTGGATAAAACACAGATACTATGAGCTTCAAGTTCCTGAAATACGCCAGTGCATTCCTGAGCGTGGTAGTGATACTGGTCTCAATATTGGTAGGCGGCCCATGGGTATTCTTCGCCTTGTTCTACGCCTTCATGCTCATACCGGCGCTGGAGCTATTTATGGATGGCTCGGACGAAAACTACGCCAAGGCGGAAGAAGAGGTCCTGAAAAAAGACGTCAAGTTTGATCTCCTGGTTTGGCTGATCGTACCTGTACAATGGATCATGATGGTCATCTTCCTTATGAAAGTTGGCAATCACAACATACCGCTCTGGGAAAAGCTGGGACTCATCACAGCTTTCGGTATTTCTTGCGGAGTCTTTGGTATCAATGTAGCCCACGAGCTCGGCCATCGTAGTACATGGTACGAACAAGCCATGTCCAAATCCTTGCTGCTTACGTCGCTCTATATGCATTTCTTTATCGAACACAATCGCGGCCACCACAAAAATGTATCTACCGACGAAGACCCGGCATCATCACGCCGCGGCGAAACGGTGTATGCATTTTGGTTTCGCTCTGTCAGCACGAGTTGGGTAGATGCCTGGAAGCTCGAGAATGACCGTCTCGCTAAGTTAAGCCTGCCTTGGTATTCGCTCCGCAATGAAATGCTCATCTATCAATTCATACAGATCGGTATGCTCGCCGTGATAGCCGTTTTCTTTGGCTGGCAAACTATGCTGGCATTTATCGCTGCGGCTACGTTTGGCTTCCTGCTGCTCGAGACGGTCAACTACATCGAGCACTATGGCCTGCGCCGCAAGAAGATCGATGGAGAATATTATGAGAAAGTGATGCCTATCCACTCCTGGAACTCCGATCATCCGATAGGCCGCCTGATGCTCTTCGAACTCACCCGCCACTCCGACCATCACTATATGGCTTCACGCAAATATCAGGTGCTACGCCACTTTGACCAAAGTCCTCAGATGCCTACAGGCTATCCGGGCATGATGGTGCTATCATTGTTTCCACCCCTTTGGTTCAAAGTCATGCATACGCATATTGACAAATATAAGGCGACCGAAATGGGAGCTGCATTGGCGTAAATCCGAATTCAAAACTCCAAAATCCGAAATAGTATATGTCCTCCTTC
>PLSN01000035.1 GCA_003165135.1 Bacteroidota bacterium | reverse complement strand
TCCAGTGTAATATATTGTTCACCTGACAGGTCCAGTGTCTTTCGGATCAGCTTCGCAAAGTTTGAAAGGTACATATTTGCCGAATATACATCCTCCTTATTGACAAAATGCTGGATCGCGGTTAGGCAATTGAAAATAAAATGTGGATTCATTTGAGCTTTGAGTGCCTGCTGCTCCAGATCTATGATCTTTGTATTATAAAACTGTTCCTTTTCATAAGCTACCTGCCGTCTTCTAAATCCAGATCGTATGATATAAAAACCTATGCCAAGGACGATCAAAAAGATAAGGCTCCAAAACCATATTGTTCTATAGAAAGCAGGCGCTATATGGAATCTGACTTGTGCGATATGTTTTGATCTGTTGCCAAATTTGTCCAGCACAGCGACCTCAAATGTGTAATTTCCCGGAGAAAGCGACCGAAACTCAATCGAAGTATTTGGGGTTGTTTCCCACTTATCATTACCTGCTATCAAAAGCCTGTATTGATATCTGATCGCGCCTGCAGCGGGCAGGATTATCCCCGCATACTCTATTTTGATATTATTCTGCCAGTATGCCAGATCATATTCATCATCCTTTATAGCACTGTCCCTATCATTGATCTTGACCGAAGACAGATATATCGGCGCAGGTGTAGGGCTCATCATTTCATTTATATTGAGTATAGATAGCCCATGAGATGTGGCCGCATATATCATACTATCTCTCACCAGTATGTCATTGATATCATCACTCAGCAGCCCGTCTATGATGTTTAGGGGAGTGATATTGTCAACAATGATAGTATCCTGCACATGATAGCGAATCCGGTCAATGCCGGAGTTTGTAGCTACCCATATCTCATTAGGGTTGCTGGACACTACTTTTCTGCACATAGCACCTCTATAGCTTAAGTATTTCGTCGTATTAATACACCCCACGATCTTTGATCCATTGTAGGCCATAATGCCATCCGATGGTGTGCCTATCCACAGGATACTGTCCGGGGTAAAACATAAAGAAGTAACTCTGCTTTGAAGCCTGTTATCGCCGTTAGTAATATGAGTGAGTTTATCATCCCTATACAAATACAGGCCATCCAGAGAACCGCAGAAAACCCGGCCATCAGGATGTCTTGCCATGGCTATCATACGTTGTTTTAATATTAACTCACGGGAAGTATGTGTTTCCGTGTTATATTCCAGCATCCTGGATGCCAAACCTGCCAATATGGTTTTTCTCTCCGGGAGATGCAATATTGCTTTGAGTCCACCTCCCTCATGTGGTACTATTTCAAGTTTATGGCTTAGTGTATCGAAAACCCCTAGAGTATTATTTGTTATAAATAAAACAGAGCNNTCATATCTGGTAATGGCCCGTACACGTTCCTGTTTATCATTGTAGTAGATTTTGATCGGGTCTATAATTTTGTCTTTCAGAGTAAACAACTCACCGTAACTATTACCCATATAAAGCTGTCCATTATTATCCAGATATAGTGAAGTGATATTGTCATGAGCAAATGCATTGTTACTTGAATAATTGAGTACGGCACGCCTTCTTATTACATATATCCCATCATCCCCTGTCATTACCCATATATTATCATCCTTGTCGGCTACCACACTATTGGCCCTTCCTGACCAGATTTTCACAGCCCCCTCTTTTAAGGATGTGTCAGCTATGTACACACCACCATCAGGAATCGATATGACATATTTTCCTTTTACTTCGATCAGATTTGAAGCAAATTTGTCAGGGTCTATAGGAATTTTCCCTCGATATTCATAATCTCCATTTTTCATCGTGTAGACCATTACGTCCCCTTCTTTATACAAAAAAAAGAGGTTGCCTATCCATTTAGCTCCCGGAGCCTGAAATCCAAGAGGACCAAATCCTTTATAAAACGCTTCTGAATGTGAAGTATGCCTTATCACCCCATTGCCGGAAAGGAGGGCATCGATCACTGTATCACTCCACTGATGCACACACAGCATCCCTTCATTTTTCATCCTGATCTTCGTGAGGGTATTTCTGGCACCCAGATAGACAGACTTGCCATTGTAAAAAAAGATACCAAGGCCCGGTTGGAGATTAGCATTGATGTATTCTCCAAATTCTGCAGTGATAATGCGTAATGTCGAATCATTTTTGGCTGTATAAATATGACCGTCGCGATAATAACAGGCTGCTTTACTATATGTAATGATCCACAGTCTGTCTGTGATATTATCAAATGCCAAACAAAGGACTTCATTATCCGGGAGACCATCCTGAGTAGTAAATACTTTGAAATATGCACCGTNNCTGAATAAACAGTAGATGAAGGCAACCCATCCTTAACTGTATAATGGATCGTATTAGAATATTGGCAAAACAGCCATATAGGGCTGAAGGCTAAAACCCAAAAAAGTAACTTATTTTTCAAGATTCAATAAAGATAATCTAACGTATAATATTGTCAACAAAAGAAAACACAAAACCAAAAGCGACTCCATACAGGATTCATACACGCTCATACACAAAAGCAACACGCTTATACAATTTGACAATATATAGAAAATAAAACCACTACTTTTATTGTGTTAAATAAATAGCAAGAACGGCTATTAAAAATATGCAAATCTTTGAGACGTAAAAACCTCCCCAATGGGGAGGTTTTTTTATTATATACAGATAAATTACATTATCTGATCAATGTCAGGGTGCCCATCAGTTTATAGTTTTTTTCTGTATTATTCGCATAACCGACAAACTCTACATAATACATATATACTCCGGAAGGCTGTACGGCTCCTTTGTATGTTCCGTCCCATTGGCCATTCAACTCATTAGTCTCAAATACTTTCTCTCCCCAGCGGTCATATATTCTAATCACAAGAGACTTCGGATCAGCACAGTCGAATTCCGGCATGAAGTAGTCATTCTTCCCATCACCGTTTGGTGTAAATGCATTAGGCATCACGACCCTGCAATCACAGTCCTTGAATGAAACGATCGTAGATGTATTAAGTGATCCGCAATTATTAGAAACTTTCACATAATAAACCCCTTCAGAATCGGCTGTAATGACTGGTGTTGTTGCATTGATCTCGCCGGTCCATAAATATGAGGTAGCATTGAGCGTCGTTGCATCTATTGTCACGGTATCTCCCTGACATACAAAGAATGAATCAGGCAATGACAAGATACCTAACAGCGGCTGTGTATTTATAATAATACTATCATAACCCACACATCCATTAACAGTAACAGTAACCTTGTAGGTGCCTGGTGCAGTGATGGTAATAGTAGGCTGAGTAGAACCGCTACTCCACAAATAAGCCGAGGCTAAGGCAGTGGTGGCATCAAGTGTATCTGTTGAGCCGCTTCCCGGACATAGGGACGTCTGACTGGCATTTATTACTACCGATGGTGCTGAGATGATACTGACGGTGACAGGAGCAGATGCTGGACTCGGACAGCCTGCCTGTGTATCTGATACTGTGTAGGTACCTTCAGCGCTGACGACTATAGACTGGCTTGTCTCATTATCACTCCATAGATTGCCGGATATAGCAGAGGATGTCAGCGTCACACTGCCTCCTTGACAGAATGATAGTGGCCCGCTCGCTACGATAGTCGGAGCTGGTGGTATAGGATTGGCCACCACAGTCACAGAGGCTGATGGCGCACTGGTACAACTACCTACTGTCTGCGTCACAGTGAATGTACCACTCGATGTCACAGTAATACTTTGGGTAGTAGCACCCGTGCTCCAGGTATTGCCTGTAGTAGCACTGGAAGTCAATGTCACACTGCCTCCCTGACAGAATATAAGTGGCCCGCCCGCCATAATAGTAGGCGTTACAGGCCCGCTGTTAGTTCCTACTATTACACTATCGACTAATGGACAGCCTAAACTGTCTGTGACTGTGACATAATAAGTTCCACCTGCTAATCCAGTAATAGAATCTGTGGTCTGAGGAACGCTCCATACATAAGTATATGACCCAGCGCCACCATTCACAGTGATCTTGGCCCATCCATCACTCTGACCGCAGTCGGCATTTACTGACTGAACTCCAGCTGACAGAGCTATAGGTTGTGTAATAGTTGCAGAAACTACTGCTATGCAATTCAATGCATCATTGACAGTTATGATATAGGTCCCTGCCGCGAGATTGACAGCACTATCTAATGTAGAAACATTTGGCGACCATGTATAGCCATATGGCAAAGTACCTCCCGATACGCCTATTACGATCTTGCCAGTACTGCTACCATGACAGTTAACATTGACCTGATTGGTAATAGTAGCAGTCGGCGCTCCAATATTGCTGATAGTCGCTGTCGCCAAAGCTGTACAATGATTAGCATCTGTGACCGTGACAATATATGAGCCTGCAGGCAGACCACTATCGACTGCGGTAGTGCTAGTTCCTACTGACCATTGATAAGAAAGCGGATTTACTCCCCCCGTCGCGATAGCTGTAGCACTGCCATTGCTGACGCCGCAATTTGCCAGTACAGTCGTAGTCGAAACACTGAGCAGTGCCGGTTGGTTGACTGTGACTGATAGAGTTGAAGAACAGTTATTAGCATCTTTTACAGTGACTGAATATGTACCCTGTGATAGCCCAACTGCTGAGTCGTTAGTACCCACCGCCGGAGACCATGTATATAAAATTGGAGCGGTTCCTCCAGCTACATTGACAAATATCTTACCATTAGAACCACCGTTGCAGCTTACATCCTGCTCAGATAGCAAAGACAACGTAGGCCCAGTGATGGGCAGCACAGATGCTGATACTGTAGTTGTACACTGATTGGCATCGGTCACCGTGACAAGATAAGTGCCGGATGCGAGATTAATAGCAGAGTCATTTGCACTTACGTTAGGTGACCATGTGTATGTATACCCCGCTGTACCTCCGGATGGAGTTATTTTGACTTTCCCATTATTATTGCCGCAATATGCAGGCGTGACAGTCTGAGTAGCTGCTAAAGCAGATGAAGGCTGCGATATAGTAAAGGAGCTGGTACCCGAACATCCGCCCGCATCATGCACTGTAACGGTATAAGTGCCAGCTGTTAGATTGACCGCGGAGTCCAGTACACTGACATTTGGCGACCATACATAGGTATAGGGGGTGGTGCCACCAGTCACTGTCACAAATGCTGCTCCCGTGTTTTCGCCGAAACATAATATATTCCTTTGCAAACCAGGAGAAACGGTAAGGCCAGATGATGCATTCACACTGGTAGATACCGGAAAAGTACAGCCTTTAGAATCTGTGACAAGGACAACGTAAATTCCAGCTACCAGATTGATAGCAGAGNNTAGCCCGGAGTTCCACCACTGGCGGAGATGACTACCCTTCCATTATTATTGCCACATGTGGTTGCCACGGTTGTGCTTGAGCCACTCAATGCAGTCGCTGGCTGTGTGATAGTGAATGAAGCCGTACCGGTACACCCATTTGCATCACGTACAGTAACTGCATAGGTGCCTGCGGCCAGACCTGTAGCACTATCAGTTGTACTGACATTAGGTGACCATGTGTATATGTATGGAGAGGTGCCGCCTGTCACTGTGACATGCGCCACACCACTACTGAGGCCGAAACAATTGACATTGGTCTGAG
>PLSN01000342.1 GCA_003165135.1 Bacteroidota bacterium | reverse complement strand
ATCCATTTGATCAGAAAGTAAGAAGCAATCAGTGCGATCAGGATCGATATCCAGTTGCCGCGATTCAGAGCGCTCTGTACAGTATCTGTATTGGCATGCTTATCATCTTTAATGCTGACGAACTGTGCACCAATGATAGAAGCGATAATACCCATAGCTGCGATGGTCATAGGCAGAAGGATAGGGCCGATACCACCGAACGCGGTCAATCCCGGATTGTCACCTATGAGGAAGTTTCCTAGCACCATTGAGGCTAATACAGTGGCAACGTAAGAACCAAACAAGTCAGCGCCCATACCGGCTACGTCACCTACGTTGTCACCTACGTTGTCTGCGATAGTGGCAGGATTACGAGGATCATCTTCAGGAATTCCGGCTTCTACTTTACCTACGAGGTCTGCGCCT
The DNA here is from genome assembly GCA_003165135.1 of Bacteroidota bacterium. Taxonomy (GTDB): domain Bacteria; phylum Bacteroidota; class Bacteroidia; order Chitinophagales; family LD1; genus UBA1941. The sequence goes on along the minus strand of PLSN01000342.1, from coordinate 14,711 downwards.
ACGTCAGCCGCTTTAGTGTAGATACCACCACCGACACGTGCGAAGAGTGCAATAGATTCAGCTCCTACAGAGAAACCCGCCAATACCTCAAGTACCTTCTTCATTACGTCAGTTCCGCCATTCGCCATACTGCCGCCCATGAAGATCTGAAAGAAAACTATGAACAACGTGCACAGACCTACTACTGCGAGCCCTGCAACACCGAGTCCCATTACCGTTCCACCCGCGAATGAAACCTTCAATGCCTTAGCTAAACTCGTACGTGCCGCTTGTGTAGTTCTGACGTTTGCCTTAGTTGCTACATTCATACCGATGAATCCGGCAAGGGCGCTAAAGAAACATCCAAACACAAACGACACTACGATGAGTGCGCTGGAGTGCTCAGATACTTTGGGATGCTGAGAAAGCACTCCCAATGCGAAACCGGCCACTACTACGTATATAGCAAGTATGCGATATTCTGCCTTAAGAAATGCCATAGCCCCTTCTGCTATATATCTGGCGATAGTCGTCATTTTTTCATCACCTGCGTCCTGCTTGGTCACCCAGCTCCTGAGCACCAGCATATAAATCAATCCAACGATGCCAAACAGCGGTAGGATGTAGAGAATACTTTCCATAATAATTTTCTGATTTTTTGTTTTTTATTGGTCGGCAAAGATAAAAATGTAACCGATATTTCACATTAAATCGGCTTAAAACCGAGTGTTTTAGGCTATAAATTGCCCTTTTTCAGAGAAATTTCGCTTGTACACTCATTTTAAAGTATGGCATAGCTATTATTTGGCATATCCATGACTTTGTGATCAGGTAGAGGAATTATTAATATGTGGTCGAAATTGTCCCGTTTGTAACGACCATGCTATCTTTAGATATAAAGCTGGTGCCATTGTATAATGTCCCGCTAAATGTCCCGGTGACTGTGCTTCCATTGATCGTTACATTGGCTATTCCTGCTGTAGTACCACGATTATTAGCTGTTGAATACTGAACTCCGTTGTTGACTATTACCAATGAGTTTATGCCATGCCCGAAAGTGTCTTTAGCTGATATTGAAGAATCAATAGTAAGAATGATTGTATTATTAATTGAATCTTTCTCATATCCGCTTAGCGTCGTATAGTTGACAAGTCCGGCGGGAACCAGATATTGAGTGGTCTTTCCATTAATTGTTGCCGTCAGGCCGGGAGTTGAGAGATTAAATTCAGATGAATTTTTTTTGCATGAATACATTAGAACCAAAAGGCAAACAAGTGCAAAACTGGTAACGTGTAATATATCTCTCATGGCCGTTTGTTGTTTTGTTAAAGGTGTAAATCTGACACAAAGTAAGCAAAATCTCTCAAACAGATAAAAATCAGGTCCGTCTGAATGAAAAAGGCATTAAGTCGTATAACGAATCTCTTTTCTCTTGATTGTCCTTTCTTTTTTCTTTCCCTTTATTATCGGGCTTATTTTTTAGGTGATGTTACTTTTTGGATACCGGTGCGTTTCAGATATATACTTTTCATCACCATCAAAAAACCAACCTTATGGCATCCACCAAACTACCTCCCCGCCAGCGTATGATAAACATGATGTACCTGGTCCTGACCGCTATGCTCGCCCTCAATGTCACAGCAGAAGTGCTGAATGCCTTTAAGACAGTAGATGATGGCATAGGCCGTTCTAACAATTCGCTGGAAACCAAAAACGCCAGCCTGTTTAGTGACTTTCAGGTGCAGATGAATATGGATGCAAAAAAGACAGAGCCCTATAAGCTAAAAGCTGAAGAGTCACAAAAGATCTGCAAATCGCTCTATGACCAGCTGGAGCAATACAAACAGCAAGTGGTCAAAGAGGCCGGTGGCTATGATCCCAAATCAGGACAACTAGTCGACAACGATAACATTGACATTGCTACACGAAAGTTCGTAGATGAAGACAATGGCAAGAAGATAAAAGAGGCCATCAAGAAAAGCCGTGAGCAACTGCTTGCGCTGCCCTCAGAGGAGGATAAAGCACAATTTACCAATAGCCTCCCGCTACTGATCGATGAGCCCAAAGACGGCCTGAGCTGGGAGTTTCATAAGTTCAATCATGTACCGACTGTCGCAGCTGTCACCCTTTTATCAAAGTATCAGAATGATGCACTCGCAGCCGAGAACCAACTCGTAGAATATTTTTACAAAAAGATAGACTATGGCCAGCATAAGGTAGACAGGTTGACCGCACTGGTTAATTCCCCATCAAACTATATCATGCAGGGCCTGGCATACAAGGCAAATGTCATGCTGACCGCATATAGCAGCACGCAGAACCCTGATGTTTTTATAGGATCATTTACTTCGCTAGTAAAGAAAAATGCTATTGGCAATTATGATGAAATATCATCGGTCACAGACGCACCACCGCTCAATAATCCTGTAAAAGTAGATGTGTCAAATGGCCTCGGCAAAATACAAATGCAGGGAGGCAATGTTGGTGAAAGCAAATACACCGGTGTGATACGGGTGAAAGACCCAAGCGGCTCGGGCTATAAGTTTTATCCATTCGAAGGAGAATATCAGGTAGCTGCAAAATCTGCTGTAGTATCTCCGACAAACATGAATGTACTCTATGCCGGTCTTGAAAATCCTATCAGTGTGTCAGTACCTGGCGTAGCGCAAAAAGATGTCACCGCTTCTTTTGATGGGCCGGGCATACTGGAGAAAAGACCCGACGGCTCATATATGGTCAAACCATCCGGCAAGGGTAAATACAAAGTAAAAGTATCAGCAAAGGTAGATGGCACAACTCTGCCGATGGGAGATATGGAATTTAGAGTAAAACGGGTTCCTGATCCAATCTCTACTCTTGACGGTTCATATGGAAGCGGCAATATGCCTGCCCCCAGATTTAAGTCTACCACTGGCATTGTACCTAAGCTTGAGAATTTTGAATTTCCTGCGCGATTTGATATTATATCCTACACCATAGTGGCCATATTACCTGATGGCATAATAAAATATCCTTGCGTCGGTCCGAGATATGATTCAAAATTTAAAGAGATGCTTGATAAAGGCAAGTTCAAAAAAGGCTGTACTGTCGTATTTGAAGATATAGTAGCCAAGGGTCCCGAAGGTGACAGGAGGCAACTATCTCCGATAGCTGTAGCCATCACTACTAATTAATGTTCCACGTAGAATTCTATAAAATAAAAAAGGGAGCAGAAAATTTCTGCTCCCTTCAGTTCCGTTACGCTTCTCAGACTTAACCGATATTGCGCAATTATTTACCAGTTCAGGTCATCATCTTTAAACTCGACCTTGAAACTTTCTTTTCTTGGATTCTCTTTCTTTGGCGCCGCCGGTTTTACCGCAGGGTCGCCTTTCTCCAGATAGTCAGTGAGCTTGTTAGCCCTCTTCTTAGGAATAAATTCGCTTGTTCCTTTTTCGGTAGCAGGTGCATCTTTCTTAAAGTATGACTTCTTCTCACCGGCAGGTTTCTCAGATGCTACGAACTCCTTGCGAGCCGGCCTTTCGGTCCTTTCGCCTTCAGGACGTGCGGGGCGATCATTTCTATCACCCGGCCTACCTTTGAATCCACCGCCACCTTCATTGAATCCACCACCTCTGCTTGGCCTCGAGCCGTTGTCCCTTCTTTCGAAGTTACCTCTTCCTCCGCCACCACCGAAGTTGCCACCACCACCGCCGAATCCACCTTGCGGTTTCTCTTTAGCACGGGTCACCAATGGTTTTTTACCACCGGTGGTTTTGAATGTAGCCAGTATAGTATCTGCATCAGCGGGCGATACGGTGATAAAGGTAAATTTATCAAACACCCTGATATCATTGATATTATTCGCATTCACACCTGTCTCACTCGCGAGAAACTGCGCTATCTGCCCGGCATTCATATTGTCCTCATGGCCACGGGCCACAAAGAGCCTTGCTATATTATTATTGTTTCCTACGCCATTGTTTGTCTGCGTCTGGCCTATCTCACGATAGCTGCCTTCCGCCAGTGTATCCTTCATAGAGTAGCGCATCAGTGCTGCTACTACTACTTCCGGCTCCGCATTATCTTCCAGCAGTTCCTTTGCCAGATCGAGATATATTTCATGCTGGCCTTTTTCTACCATCGCCTGCATTTCTGTTTTCAGCTTCATGGTCTTAGTACTAACTACATCAGCGATAGATGGTATCGTCTCCCTGCGGATCGCAGTCTTGGTAAGCCTTTCGATAAACTGCAGGTCCCTTCTTTCTCTCGGACTAACGATCGTTATTGCCGTGCCGTGTTTACCCGCGCGGCCTGTGCGGCCTATACGGTGAACGTACGACTCAGGGTCCTGAGGCAGGTTAAAGTTGATAACGTGAGTCAGGTCATTCACATCTATACCACGTGCTGCTACGTCAGTAGCTACGAGGATATTGATCTTGCGCATCTTAAATTTCTTCAGGATGAGCTCACGCTGAGACTGTGTGATGTCGCCGTGTATAGCCTCTGAGTCATAGCCCATTTCAAGGAGTTTGCTAGCTATCTCATCGGTTTCCATCTTGGTACGACAGAATACTATACCGTAAAATTCCGGCTCAGTGTCTATCACCCTGCAGAGGGTCACAAACCTGTCGCTATCACGCACCTCAAAGTATGACTGATCTATCATCTCTGTAGAGTTCAGTTTCTTCTCTACCTCTACGAGATCATAGTCTTTCATGAAGGTCTTCGCCAGCCTTAATATCGGCGCCGGCATAGTAGCTGAGAATAACAGCATACGCCTTTTTTCAGGTACGCTTTTCAGTATCTCTCTTACTTCTTCTTCGAAGCCCATATTGAGCATTTCATCTGCTTCATCCAGTACTACGTGAGTGACTGAGTTAAGTTTGAGCGTTCCTTTCTCTATGTGATCGCGGATACGGCCGGGGGTTCCGACCACTATCTGCACACCTCTGCGCAGAGCAGCTATCTGTACATTATATGACTGCCCACCATAGATCGGCTGGACAAAAAGGCGTTTGCTGCCTTTGAATGTCATGATCTCTTCTGCTACCTGCATAGCTAGTTCGCGTGTAGGACACATGATCAGTGCCTGCACTGCTTTAGAGTTATCATCCAGCTGCTCTATAAGAGGTAAGCCGAATGCTGCTGTCTTGCCGGTGCCTGTGGCAGCCTGGCCTACGATGTCTTTTTCTCCTTTGAGAAGCAGCGGTATCGTCTTCGCTTGAATTTCTGATGGTGTCTCCCATCCTTTCTTTGCCAATGCTTCGAGAACATTGTCGCTTAGCCCGAGGGCTTTAAATTGTTCCATTTGTTGTTTTTTAGCCACGACCGCATACAAGCATGACACGCCTATGCAAGGGTGCTTTGGTGCTCTGAAGCTGTATGTGACTTGTTATAAAAATAAGTCGGCAATTAAAGCCTGACTTCCTAATGATGATGTACGATCTTTGTCGTATACGCGAGAGGAAATTTGGCTTCGCTATTGCTAATGCGCCGCAAATATATGCCTAATAAACCACATTTCCTAATCTTATCTACATTTCGTCCACAAATGAGACCCATAAATCACCTAAAGGGGACTTAAACATCAGCCAGACATTTGTATTCAAGCCCCCTTCAGGGGGTTTGGGGGTACTGCCCTGTGAGTTCCATGTAGAACATCCCTTTTTAGTCCTATAGTGACTTTCCAATTATTTAATTTTATTTGGATCCTAATCATAAAAACTAAATCTCATGAAAACATTCTGCTCAAGGATTCTGATCGCTGCTTTTCTTTTATTTCTGTTTAACACAACTCAGGCTCAGAACTGCTGGTCTTCTGTAGGTGCAGGAATAGGTAATTTCTCCTTTAATTTCAACACAAACTTTTATAATAACCAGGTATCTGTAATGACCCCATATAACGGCAATCTGATCGTCGCAGGAACTTTTGATACCGTAGGAGGCAATATACAGGCCAAAGATATTGCTTCATGGAACGGATCTTCCTGGTCGGCAATTGGCTCGGGCCTGACGGGCTCTTATGTTCATGGCACACCAGGCATAACCTCTATGGTAGTATACAATGGAGATCTGTATGTGGCCGGATATTTCGATAGCATAGAGGGCATAGCTGCCAACTCTATTGCAAAATGGGACGGCACAACCTGGTCCACTGTAGGTACAGGCGTATCCGGTGCCAATCCCTATCTGGATATTTATGCAATGGCTGTTTATAATGGCACGCTATATGTGGCAGGGCAGTTTGACTCTGCAGGAGGTGTCCTTGTAAATAATATTGCGAGTTGGAACGGTACGTCATGGTCAGCGGTTGCTAATGGAATTACAGAATTGTCAGGTAATGACGAAGTAACCTGTTTGACTGTCAGCAATGGTGTGTTATATGCCGGAGGTGTCTTTGGTAGTGCCAGCGGGGTGGCGGTAAACAATATAGCTGCTTGGAATGGCAACGCATGGGCAGCTGCTGGCAACGGATTGGGTAGTTATAGTTCCACTTCTCCTAACTCTTATGTAGGTGCATTGGGATCCTACCAGGGCAACTTATATGCCAGTGTATCGCTTACCGATGATCCCTCGGGGCGACCATTATACTATATATCTATGTGGAATGGTGCAAGTTGGTCTGACGTAATAGGCGGGCCGGGTTCGGGCGAAAATTATTATGGCGGCATTGCTGCTTTCCTCCCGTTCGATGGCGGTTTATTAGGGGCCGGTGAATTCCTTCCTACCAGTCAGGATTCGACGACCGGATATGTAGCTATGGGCATGATAAATGGCAATTCATGGTCAAACACGACCGCCTCCGATGGGGCTCTCCTATCTTTAGCCATATACAATAGCCATTTATTCGCTGGTGGTTATTTCTCGATTTTAGATACTACACATGTTTTCAATATAGCCGAATATACCTGCGCCACAGACGGCATCACTGAAATAACAAAAAATAAGATAAGCATATACCCCAATCCAAATAATGGTGTATTCAACCTATCAATAGAAAATGCCGAAGTGGGGTCATACATTGTGATATATGATCTGATGGGTGCCAGAGTATATCAATCAGAGATCGGGTCAAACAAATCAGAGATAAATCTAACCAATCAAGCGCCGGGTACTTATCTCTATAATATCTCTGATGGACAAGGGGCTAATGTGGCCTCTGGCTCTTTTATTGTTGAGTAGATTTTTTACCTGTTTTCGGTTCCATGTAGAACATTCCTTTTTTTTGTGTCTGTGATAGCCTTTATTTGCAGCACGCATGAAAGACTCCAGCCAGAAACATATAGCCATCTTCGCATCAGGCCGGGGGTCTAACGCCCAAGCTATCATTGATTATTTCAAAGACAATGCGACTATCAAAGTAGCGCTCATCATCACCAACAATAAAAATGCAGGCGTCATTCAGATAGCAAAAGACAACAGGATACCATTTGACATCATATCACCTGCTGCACTAAAAGAAGAAGAAACTATCCTCGACGTATTGGATGTATATCAGATAGACTTTATCGTGCTTGCAGGTTTTCTTCTGCTCATACCAGCACATCTGGTCAAAGCTTATCCTAATAAGATTATCAACATACATCCGGCACTACTGCCCAAGTATGGCGGCAAAGGAATGTATGGATCTAAAGTTCATGAAGCTGTCATTGCTAATAAAGAACTAGAGACAGGTATCACAGTACACTATGTAAATGAAAAATACGATGATGGCGAGTATATAGCTCAATTTCGGTGCCACGTAGAACCTTCAGATTCTGCAGAGAGTATTGCAGCTAAAGTCCATCAACTGGAGCATGAGCATTATCCGAAGGTAATCGAGAGTTTGTNNGTTTTGCCGTTATATCCGCCAGCACACTTTCACCATCTATCACCGTCTCTCCAACCTTGGCATCTACCTTGACATTGTGAGGCAGTATCACTGTGACCTGTGAGCCGAGTTTGATCAGGCCTATCACATCGCCTTGCTTGACCTGTTGATTTGGTTGTATGAAGTCAACAATTCTTCTAGCGACAAATCCCGCTATCTGCACGATCTTGTACCTGCTGCTATCAGCCGTTTGTATCAGTATTTCGTTATGCTCATTTTCGAAACGTATGCCGTATGGATTGTCAGAACCAAGAGCATTATTGAAACTACCTGAGCTATGCTTATGCGAAATGATCTGCGCATCAAGCGGAGAGCGCTGGTAGTGCACATGTGTCGGATCCATCTGTATCGAGATCATGTAGCCCGCTGTGTCTACGTCCTGTGCCCAGACATTGATGAGGCCGTATTGCTCTTTGGTGATAGCCAGGTAGGCCTGGTTCCACCTGGTGATCGATACTATTTTGCCATTGGCAGGACTGATGAAAAGATGATTATCATGAGGTGTGTTCCTGGCAGGTTGACGCAGAAACCAAAACTTATAAAATCCTGCGCAGAATATAACCACGGTGAGCAGTGTGTAAAAAAGGTATTTGATATATTTCATGAGCTATCGGATGTTTGTTCGGTTTGGGTTGGTGAAGATACTGACTAAGCTTTCGAAAAAAACTTTTTTGTGTTTTTAAATTCTCCACGACAAACACCTGTATTAATAGTATAGTATTTAAATACTTTAAAAGATAAGTGTTATTAGCTGCGTGTATAAGAGCAAAAGTTTTTTTTCACTCTATTGTTATTTCGGTTATCACTATGTGAAACACATCTGCCAACATCTATATCAGAAATTAGGTTGGTGATTATCAGGTTTTTGCAGAGTAGTACACATAGTGTGTATAGTCCTGTTGACAACCCCGCCTGCATAAGTTCATTTCCACAGCCTGTTGGTTTGAGTGTTGATATGAGCGAAAGGATCAACAGAAGGTTTTCTCTAAAACAGGGATGAAAAAAAATCCAACAAAGCAAAAAAAACTTCGGGCGATATACCAACATTATTCGGCAGGTATGCACAGGCTATTTGTTTACAACGCGAATGTTGTGGCGAAAATCTCCGGATAGCGCCCTATCGCAAGGATTTTATAGGATCCGGATGAAATTATACAAAAATACTGACCCTTTTTTTGCTGACCTGCTATCAATGCTATCCAATAATTTTTTGCTCGGAAATTGATTTTCGCACGAGGCTGAAAGCCAGTAATGACGGTCTTTTTTTTTATTGCGAAAACCAATTCGAAAACCAATATGGTCTGAACCGACAGAAATAAGTGACAGCAATGGTTTCAGGCCTTCTTGCATTTTATTTCCGACCGAAAAACATTGATATTGCTCATTTTCACAAAAACCCCATGGGCAGGTGCACTGGTTTGGAGATTTGCCCCTTTATAAATTCATTTATTGTCAGTACACTTGCAAAATCTATTGATTCACTTATTTTTGACTAAAACTATTATAATAATGAATTTCCCGTCAGATATCAAATACAGCAAAGAGCACGAATGGGTGCGCGTAGAAGGCAATACCGGCACAGTAGGCATCACAGATTTCGCACAGAAGGAACTCGGTGACATAGTATATGTAGATATCACTGCTAAAGGTGATACAGTAGCGAAAGATGGCCTCTTTGGTACAGTGGAAGCAGTAAAGACCGTGTCTGACCTGTTCCTGCCAGTTGGCGGTAAGGTCGTGGAAACAAATCCCGGACTGGATGCAGACCCCGAAGCAGTCAATAAAGACCCGTATGGCAAGGGCTGGATTGTTAAAATAGAAATAACCGACGCCATAGAACTCGACAGCCTGATTGATGCTGAGGCATACAAGAAGCATATAGGAGTTTGATCTTCTAATGAAGAACTTTCTGAAATATAACTGGCCGTCCATTTTGTGGGCGGCTTTTATTTTGGTGATATGTCTGATGCCGGCGCGGCACATCCCCAGGATCAGAATCCCCAATTTTGATAAGGTCGTGCACACTAGTATCTATATAATATTCGCGGTGCTGACATATTACGGTTGGACCATGCAGACTACTATCGAGGGCCTGCATCAAAAAACACTTTTAAAGATCATCATTGTACTGGCTTTGTATGGACTATCAGTAGAGATAATGCAGGAAACCTTGACCACAGACAGGCATTTCGAGTGGCTGGATGAATTGGCAAATAGCTCCGGTGCTGTGATCGGTGCATATATAGGACGATGGATATTGCCACGCCTAAAAACATAAAGTATTCTAATTCTCACCAGCACCAAAGCCTTCACATTAATATAATTCAGCCATTTCCGTTAACTTTGAGAATTATGAAGCCTTGGCTTGTCATCATATTATGTCTGTCGCTTACCTCTGTATCTTTTGCCCAGAAAGGTCGAGATGAGACCCTTGCTGCCAGCTATTATTCAAATGGTGAGTATGACAAAGCCGCTGAACTCTATCAATCCCTCTGGGAAAAGAACAATTATGCACCGCAGTTTTATGCACCACTATTCAGCACCTATCTGACCTTGAAGAAATTTGACGACGCGGAGAAACTCGTTAAAAAGCAGATCAAAAAATACGACCAGGTAGTGCAGTATCAGATTGATCTTGGTTACCTATATCACTCAAAAGGCGACCTGTCAAAGAGCAAAGAGGTTTATGACAAAGTGATCAAAAACATCCATGTCAGTGAGTCGGACATAAGGCAAATAGCGATAGCCTTCAAGACATACAAGGAAAGCGACTTTGAGATAGCCACATATGAAAAGGGAGAAAAAATCTTCAAGGGCAATCTGGACTTTTCTTATGAACTCGGCGCAGCATATTTTAATAAAGGCGAGATCGCCACCTCCGCCAAATACTATATAGACAACATCGAGAAAACACCAAGCAATTCACAGCAGGTAAAGAACCTTCTTCAAACAACCAAAGATGCAGACAAGTTGCTCTCAGAGATGGAAACCCAACTCTATGGCCGTATTCAGAAGAAGCCGGACAACGATGACTACATTGATTTCCTGACATGGATATACATTCAGAATAAAGATTTCGAAGGTGCGATCGTACAGATGAAAGCCCTCGACAAGCGCAAAGGCGAAGACGGATACCGGGTGCTGACCATTGCCCGGATGGCACAGACCGAAGGGTTCTATGACGAAGCGATCAATGGCTTTGACTATGTGGTGAAAAGAGTGCCGAAGAGTAGCCTATACTTTCAGGCAAAGACCGATCTGCTCAATTGCCGCAAAGAAAAAATAGCCAAGACGATCAACTATACTCAGGAAGATTTGCTGGGCCTCAAATCAGACTACGTATCCTTCATCGATGAAAATGGCAAAACACCTCGCACCGCCCAGTCTATGAAAGAACTGGCCGATCTGGAGGGTTTCTACCTGCATGATATACCCGCAGCCATCAGCGACTGCGAAGCCGTGATTAGCATGCCCGGTATACCACCACAACTCAAGGACCAGACCAAACTTTCACTGGGAGATTTCTATCTCATTAGTGGTGATGTATGGGAATCAACACTGCTGTACTCACAGGTCGATAAAGATGAAAAAGACGGACCGCTAGGCGAGGAAGCGAGATTCAGAAATGCAAAATTGTCATACTATAAAGGAGACTTCGATTGGGCGCAGGAGCAACTAAAAGTACTCAAGGCATCAACATCAGAGCTCACATCAAATGATGCCATCAATCTCTCGGCATTCATCATTGACAATCTGGGCATGGACACAGACACCAAGGCAATGAGCATGTATGCCAATGCAGAACTGCTCCTATTCCAGAATAAAGATGCAGATGCAGAGAAGACTCTGGACTCAATATTAGTGCGCTATCCCGGCCATGCGCTGTATGATGACATAGAATACACCAAAGCAGAGATATACATCCGCAAGCGCGAATTTCAAAAAGCGGTACCGCTGCTGGAGGACATCATCAAAAACTTCGGCAAAGATATAAAGGCCGATGATGCAACATTCCTGCTCGCAGAGATCAGTGAAAAAGAACTACACAATATTGAGCGGGCAAAAGAGCTCTACAAGTCTATCATCACAGATTATAATAATTCACTCCTAGTGATAGAAGCACGCAAAAGATACCGGGCGCTAAGAGGAGATAAGCTGGAGTAGTAGTGTGCTATTAATTCTAATAAAGGCGCTTTAATTTATCTTTACCTCTGATAACAGACCACCAACATGATAGTATATAATGTAACCGTTAAGATAGACCTCAATGTTCATGAGCTATGGGTCAAGTGGATGAAAGAAGACCACATACCAAAAGTAATGGCAACAGGATGCTTCAAGGATTTTAAGTTTTACCGGATCATGGAGGAAAACCAAAGCGATGGCATGACATATGCCGTGCAGTATTTCACATCCGAGCTGAGCAGCTACTTTGACTATAAAGAAAAATATGCACCTCAGCTGCAAAAGGAAATGAATGACACCTGGCCTGATAAATATGCAGCCTTCCGCACACTCCTCAGGGAGATTTGATGGACCTTTGTTTATTTGCGAATAAAATGTATTTTGATGTTCGCGAAAACCCGAAACTATGACAGTACTTTTACTTGGCGCTTCCGGACTGATAGGCAGTCACTGCCTTTCTTTGCTTTTGTCAGATGACAGATTTGACAAGGTAATTGCTGTAGTGCGTCGCCCCCTGAACATTTCCCACCCCAAACTCGTACAGACTATCGTGGATTTTGACAAACTCGATAACTATGCGGCAGAGATAAAGGCAGATGCCGTTTTATCCACACTCGGCACAACAATACGAAAGGCAGGTAGCTCGGTCAATTTCACAAAAGTAGATTATGAATACCAGCTCAAAGTGGCAGAGATAGCAAAGCGAAACGGAGCAAAGACTTTTATCCTCTTATCATCCGCAGGAGCAAATAAAAGATCAATGATGCTATATACCAAGGTCAAAGGAGAAGTAGAGGATGCGATCTCAAAACTGGGATATGAAAAGGTGATTATCCTTCGGCCGTCCATTCTGATCGGAGAAAGGGCAGAATCTCGCCCGGGAGAAGCTGTCGGACAGTGGGTGGCAAAGCAAATGTCTTTTATTTTTTCCGGGCCTCTGTCTAAATATAAAGGGATACCGGCCGACACTGTAGCCTCAGCGATGATAAATGCTGTCCAAAAACCCTACAAAGGGGTGGATATTGTTGAAAATTTGGACATATTTGAATGGGCAAAGAATTAATTTCGAAACCAATGTCAAACAACCGGATACAAATCCAGTGGCAAAAAATATGTTTGCTGTTGGTCGTTTTATTATTGTCTTATACCGCTTTCACTCAGGCCAGGATAAAGTCTATCGAGTATGATGAGGACAGGCCGGATATGGTGGACTCATTCAGGATCCTCCACCTGATGATCGCGGGCAATATTTACCAGTCAGAATACCAGATACAGCATGCATTTAATCCTGCCACAAAGAAATATGACTTCAGCGCTGAGCTGCGCTATGTCAATCCCATATTGAATCTTGGCGACGTTGTGATAGCCAATATGAAAACAGGATTTACAGGAGATAATACAAATCCATTTTCCTCACCTGATGAATTGGCATTAGCATTAAAATATTCAGGCATCAATAATGCTGTAATGGCAAACCTTAATACGGCTTATCTCGATAAAAAAGGGATGACCCGGACCAAGAAAGCCCTTGAGATATTTGATATCAGATCTACCGGGGCATTCGCCGACAATCTCATGCGCAATGGCAACTATCCCCTTATAATTAACAGAAGGGGTTTTAAGATCGCATTGCTTAATTATACCAGTATATCACAGCGCCCGGGCATATCCCGAGACTATATCATCAACCAGATAGACCATACACAGATAGAGCGGGATATGAAGGTAGCACGCTCACTGGAGGCGGATTTCATCATTGTGTATTTGGACTGGGGCGGCAACTATCAGGAGTATCCGGCATACTCGCAGGAGGCACTGGCTAAATTTATTCTGGAGCAAGGCGCCAGTATAGTAGTGGGTACTTTCCCCAATACTGTGCAGCGCATAGACATCATGAACTATTACTACCAGAATAAGGAGAAGCAAGGACTTGTTTGTTATTCTCTCGGCAACCTTATGTCAAGCAGTACCGAAGACAGGACCAAAGCCGGTATCATCATGGATATTGAGCTAAAGAAAAACAATTTTACCGGCGAGACACATATGGGGGACTATGGATTTATCCCCCTTTGGAGCTACTATGATACGATCTCGGAGAAAAAAAGAGTGTATGTACTGCCTGCAGCAGCAGTAGAGCAGGACCTTCTCTTTGGTAATCTCCCGAAAGATGAAAGGCACACAATGTCCTCTAGGATCATGGACATCAGAAAAATGCTCGGAAGGTCCAGTGACGAGATCCAGTACAATCTAAGTGAAATAGTAGTAGAAAATGTAGCGCAGTCTACTCTGCTCACTAATGCCCCACTCAATAATAGGTTTAATCCGTTTGATGAGAAAGCATTGAGTAAAACAGGGGCACCGACAGCCAAACTAAATATACCTATCACGGAAGATACGATATACAGGATACAATTCTATGAACTCAAAAAACTCATTCCTATTGATACTTCCTATTACGATCACCTGAAGGGATACGAAGTGATGCAGGAAGAAGGAAACTTCAGATATCTGATCGGAAACTCCACCAATCTGGATGTGATCATGAAATTATATTATGACATTATGAAACCCCGCTATAAGAACTGCTTTATAGTCGCCTACTATCAGGGTCGCAGGGTCCGGACCATCAATCCCCAATAAAAGCATTGATCGCGAGAATGTCATGCTCAGGCTTAACCGCTTTATATTTTAGCCC
>PLSN01000250.1 GCA_003165135.1 Bacteroidota bacterium | reverse complement strand
CCTCAACAAGAGAGGATCAAAAGGCATTGATCTATATTGAATTGATTTTAGCTGAATCGATAATCAAAGAACATAACCCACTATTGTTCCATTCATCCATTGATTTAGGCGCATCACCGATCAGTCCCTTTGATTGTATCATTATTGTGATAGCAGGCTGCTCTTTGTCTCTATTAAAATCATTACTCACTAAAAGCTGCGCTAAACCTTTTTTGCAAACTAAAGCAGACTTTTCGATCGGATGGTTCTGCCATGTCTTGCCATCGCCCTTTGAATATGCCATGTAGAAAGTTGGGTCTTCAATGTGTCCGCCTCGATTTACTACTCCGTAAATGGTATTGAAAACTGTATCTGCTATTATTTTATTGCCCATCCCCTTGCCTATCCATGTCAGGGTGTTCCATTTTTTTGCGTTGTGGTTATAATACACCATCCATACTTTCTGCAGGTCATCAGAGTTTGCGATGACACGGATATAGTTGTCCTCGCCGGTATTTACCAAATGAAAAGTAATAGGGGTAAAGTCGAGGAATTTCGGTTTTTGCTCCCTGATGTCACTCTCGGTCGTATCAGCAGCAGTGGGAGAAAAATCCGCAACCGGCAGCGCAGCATTATGAGTTTCACAGCCGATCAGAAAGATCAAAGATGATATAATTGAAAATTGCAGAATAGTCTGAAAAAGCTTCTTCATAAAAGGATTATTTGATACAAGGTAAATTTAATCCTTATTACTTATTCTCTCCCCTACTGTTTGATCAGTTTTTGTGCCCGTTTCAGCTCTGCGGCAAAGCCTTTTATGATCACATCAGGGTCTTTTACCAGCACATTGTCTGTCACGAGGCCCATATATACTTTTCCATTGTAGCTCATCAGACTCACGCCTATGCCCAGCGGTACGGTATGAGGCACCCAGAACATCAAGTCCTCTACCTTGCCGCCTGCCAGATATATCGGATGCTTAGGGCCAGGTACATTGGTCACTACACCGGCTATTGACTTACCCAGAAATGCCAATAGTTTTTGCTTGGCTGCGAGGGGTGTATAATCTGCTACGATATGTATCAGTTCTGTCATTATCATTGAGTTTGCTGATGGTTTCAGCGCAGCTGTCCTTTCCTTGATATAGGCTACTCGTTTGGCAAAACTGCTGAGATGCACCGGAAGGTCTAAAGTGATAAAACTAAACTCATTGTTCAGACTATTGACCTCGCCTTCCCTTCTCAGATTGACAGGTATTACTACCTTGACTCCTTCTTTGGCATTTTGTTTGTGTCTTTGGAGGTGTTTGCGCATCGCCCCTGCCAGGGTAGCCAACATAATATCATTGATCTTTGTTTCATAGAACTTGCTGAGTTTTTTAAAAGCATCCAATGGCAAAGGCTCTGTCCATGCAGCCTTTTTGGCCTGACCCGGTGATCCTTTATAGATATGATTAGCCTTTCGGCCTCTGACCAGATCACCTGCTTCCTTGGCCAGTTGCCAGTTATGCTGGAGCATATCTCTGAGTATAGATGGATTATGCAGGATCTGTTTTGCATCTTCATACAAACTGACACCCAGGTCTATGATATATTCTATTTCATCCTTCACCTTTTTGGGTTTCGGGGCTTCTTTTTTTCCAAATATAGCCAGTGAATCTTTGGCTGTGATACCGGTGAGCGAAAAGATCACTTTGACGAGCGCCATACCATCACCGATCACATGGTGAATGCGCCAGAATATGGCAGTACCGTTGTTGTAATTATCGATGACGTGTATATCCCATAGCGGCCTGTTGTAATCAAGGGGGTGACTGATCAGATCACTCACGCATTCCTGTAGTTCCTTATACCCGCCCTTGCCGGGCAGGGCTATATGATGGATATGGTTTTGCAATTGAAAATTTTCGTCAAGATGCCACATGGGGTTGCCATCTTTGACTATCACCGTTTTTTGAAACCGTTCAAACTTCATCAGGCCTTTTTCCAATACTTCCAGCATATGTGCCCGATGCAGTTTTTTCTTGAATGTCATGATCCCTGCTATGGTAGCGATACTGTCCGGTGTATCTGCGTCCCACATGATATGATCGATCCTACGGAGCGGCTTATCCATTTGTTATTGTTTTGTAATGCAATATCCAGGTATATCAGTCATGTTTAGATGACATATATCACATTCTTCGTTGACAATGCTCATAGCTTCAGGTACATATCATGATTAATTTTGTGAGAAAGATAGTTGATGTAAAATACAACATGATTAAAGTATGAAATATCAATTGTATATGTATTTTTCTTATTAATTAAAATACGGTTAATTTAATATTATCGTATCCGCTTTATTTTAAACATAACATGGCATTTGATATAAAAATCGAAAAGAAAGATAATTCTGATTCCGGAAATCCATACGGCACTTTGACCCCGGCTGTACCGGAGACGAAGTATTTTCTGGAGAAAGAATTGTTTGACAAGGCCGTTGGNNAGGATTTTATCAAGCACGCCAACCGCGCCGCCGAAAAAGGGCAACCTTTTATGGTCGGCCTTTCTCATGGCAGGTCTCCGGCCAGTGTTTATCAATACATCCTGGACCACTATCAGGAGCTCAATAGTCCCGGCAATATCCTATATACTTTTGTCAACTCTCCCACCGGTAGGCAGCGTGACATAAAGGATATGCTGGATGCAAGGACCTTTATCAAAAAACTTTTTCGTGGCGGCCTTATCACCCGTGAGCAAGTCATTGGATATAAATTCAACAGGGAAAGCGTGGAAACCTATGCCGCAGATTTCAACAGGTCAGTATCTGAATATCTCAAGGAGCATGGCAAAGATGGCTTTGATTATGTATTTCTCGCTTGTACTCCCGAGGGCCGTGTAGCCGGTATAGAGCGNNGGCTCTAATGATATAGCAGCAGTCGTGAGCATACACAGAGAGAAAGAACTAACCGGTACGCCTCAGTTTCTTCTGCGCTCTAAGAGGATCGCATTTCTCGCTACCAAGGCTGACAAAAGGCGACCGCTCGCATGGCTGTATGCGATAGACGCTAAGATCAATGAAAGCCCCGGCTTTCTGCGCTACTTGCCTAATGTCCAAAAACGTATGACGGTATTTGTAGATGATAAGGCACTCACCTGGCCACAGATCGAGGTCAACCGTGAAACTCCATATGGTACGAGTGTGATACGCGTTGATACTGCCAATCCCTACAACGAAAATGCAAAGGAAAAACTCCCTGTCGTTCTGCTGATACACGGATTTCTGGGGCTCAATTCTTTTGATGGCATGCTGGCTACTATCCCATCACATCAATATATAGCTGCTGCGATGCACTATGGCTCCATACCTAACGATCTGCCGGTTTCAGAGTATTCTCATCACATTGCTAAAAACATAGAAGCTGTCGTGGAGTATTTTGGCTCCAGGGAGCATCCGGTCTATATCTACGACCACTCGATGGGCAATATTTACTTTATGATGATAGACCGGGAACTTAAAAAATACCCTGCTATCAAAAAATATCTTCGTGGGCGTATAGGTGCCAATCCTTTCTTCGGTGAGGAGGCTAAACATGCCACGCTTGGGTTCCTCGACAATGTGATCCTGCCGGCTATATCTGCCGATAATGGCCTCACAGCAAAGGCAATGATGGTCACACTGCGCAAACTCATCCCTCTCGACTCTAAATCAGGTGTACGCAAGCGTGGCATCCAGCTATCTGAATGGCTCATCAGCAAGGAAAGCACAATGCGCGACCGTGTATGGGCAGCAGCAAAGGAGCGCATCCTTTATTTGATGACTAATATGGACTCACTACCACACCTGAATAGGATACCAATAGAACGTGCGCTAAATCGTCTGCCTGCAAAAGTATTTGCCATTCAGATACACTCTGCACTGGAGGAAAGTACACATTTTGATAAGCAACAAGGTCTAGTAAATATTCCACAAAACGATATACCCGTACTCATCCTCAAAAGTGAACGCGATGGTGTGGCGAAATACGTGCCGCGTTTCTATGTAGGAGAAAATATAGAGGTCATAGATGTGACCAATCCGCATGAGACCGATCTCTTTCGCGAGCATCTCTATCATATGGCGCATCCTCACCGTGCTGTCGAGATCATAGATGAGTTTATCACCAAGGTCGAGAAGCAGGTGAAGGTGTAGACAGAAATCCTCTTAACCAAAGCGTCATTCAGAGGCTTTTCATCGTAGAAAATAAACATGCCAAAGCCGAAGAATCCCCGCCAGCATAAATGCCGATGCAGTTCCGTAGAAGCCAACCCTCATCCCACCCTTCAATCTACGGACAGCGGTTGTTTATTCTGCTGAGAGCTGGGAATCAAACGCTAAAATTAGACTACCCATTATAACTGCGATTTATTTTCCTGATAAGTGCGGTCGCATTTTTTTCAGGAAACCTACCGAAAAGGATATGAAAAATGAAGACAGCTATTCTTCCATGGATATGAATAGTATCAATATGGAATATGATAAATGGCAAAATAGACGAGCAAATAGATACTTAGATAGCAGATACATCTTCCAAAAATTTGGAGATGAAAATGTGCCACTAGATGCAATTAGTGATGCTTTATACTTCGAAATAAGGATTCTATTGAATTTACCTAGAAATAACTCAGAACGTACTATAATTAGAATCTTGCGTAGCCATTTCATTAAGAAAGGGCAAATAAACGGAAATGTCGACGAAGCCCAACAGCTATTGGCTAGTTACAACATAGCTGATTAAGTACCGATTGCAGCGTGTGAATGTTTTTCACTAAACAATCAGCTACTGTTATATCCGTTTTGTCCGTGTCATCCGTGTGCCATCTCGTCCAAACAAGCCTCAAATTCTTTTCTCCAAAGAAATATTTGCAGAATTAGATGATAATGCTATATTTGCATTCCGTTTTCAAAAAGTATTGAGAACGTCACCGTCTCCGTTGAAATGATTTCGCTGCTCTCCGACTACTCGGAACAAAGTGTACCAACACTTTTGGCGTATCATTTTATACAGGAAACATTAAAAAGAGATAAAATGAAAGTCAAAGTTC
>PLSN01000412.1 GCA_003165135.1 Bacteroidota bacterium | reverse complement strand
TGGTTCTCCTCCCTGTCTGACTGCGTCACGCAGGCAGGCTATTTTATAGCTTGTCCGCCGAGGCGGAAGGAGTCAGAGGTGGTAAATCGGCGTACAGGAGCGGTTTCACCATCTTCCGAACACTTATGGAGAAAACTCCAACAACGGCGTAATAATGTGGGAGGATTTCACCCATGTCCTGCTGCCAACGGGGGATAAGCAACCAGCAGCCCATTAATAATTATTTTATTTAAATTTTGCTATATTTGCATTAAATGCGTAATTTTGTATTATTCTTTCACTCAAAAAAAATATCAGTATGTACAATCAGCAAGATAAGCAGCCCAACGCACAAAAGTGGACGGCTGAAGTAGTAAAGGCCCACCTCGACGAGATAGAAAGAGATGCCGACGTGGGCCCTAGTTTTTTCCTCAACAGGGCACTGGTCAGGCGCGGCCTCTATAAACAAATATGGGCCTACTGGAAGAAAACCTTTCAGCAAAACGAGGATATCATGGAGCAGATGCTGCTCATAGAAACCTTATTTGAGTCCAAGATACTGGAGGCTGCGATGAAAAAACAAATCGCCGGCCCTGTGGCGGCCCTGACGCTGAAGTTTAACTATAACTGGAATCATCGTAACTATAACACCGTGCCGGCGATCAATAAGAACTATCAGGGCTAAAGAACCGGAAATCAGTTATGCATATCATTAATTTAAAACTATTAAATCCATATTCATTACTCATTGATTTGCAATATTTTAATATTTCATGCGGGAATAATATACTTGTTTATACCGNNATCTTTTGCATTTTTGTGTTTTAGTTCAAAATCCAACTATTATTAAAAATAATAGTTATTTAAAAATTTAAAATATGGATTTTAAAGATTGCATACAGATATTAAAAATAGCATTTGAAGTAAGGAAAGAAGATACATTAAAAGAGGTGATTGATAACTATAAAAAGCTCTATAATATTATTCAATCAAGCTAGTTTTAAATTGTCTTGATGGAATGTTTCTCTTTTAATGATACGGGAATTATAAGGCCATGAGCAGGTCACTTTTCCATTAAAAGGACGGGGTGCGCTACCNNTATCTCCAACCTTAAATTTTGGCGTTATTGTTTGCATGGATAAAATTAATTTTATGAAAAAATTATTCTACAAAATAAAAGATTTTTTTATTGGCAATGACAGTAAGAAATTGCAAACCAATGATGGTCTAAGCCAAACTTTATTATATCCCAAAGTAGATATAGAAATGCGATTATCGCCGCGCCCACAGAGCCATATTTCATCCACTTATTATTTGCCTGTATTGCCGTATCAATTGATTCGGCGTGCCTCGCTTCCGCGATGCTATCATTAATTTCATTTTCATAACCTTTAAAAAGTTTGCCTTTAAAAGAAATGGAGTATAACTCAAAATTAATTTCACGTCCTCCTATAGGAAGTGAACCCGGCTTTGGTATTACAAGTCCATCTTCTATTAATTTTCTAACCATTGCATCAGCATAATCATAATCAATTGTCTCATTATTTTTTTTAAACTCTTCAATTATGGTTTCTATACTAATGAGTGATTCGGCTTTGAAAATGCGCAATACAAAATCTAATTGCTGAAAAGATTTAAGTTCCATGATATTTTACATTTAAGTTGTGGTAAACCAAATGTAAATAAAAAGNNAAAGGCGGTCAATTGACCGCCTTTTGTGTGTGTGCTATTCAGGTTTCTTTCGCTTCTTAAAGTCTTTCATTTTTTGATCTACGACCTCTTTAGGAGCGCGGATAATAATTTTCATTACCTCATCAAAAGAAAGTTCGGATAAGTCCGGCGGGGGCTGTTTGGGGGCTGTTTTGCCTTTGTCGTTTGTCTTAGCCATTTGCTATTAATTGAGCATAAGTGAGACGCTTTGAAACCATAGTAAGCATTTTATCGAATCGGTCACGTTCTGTAAATTTACGGGTATTATAGCGAAATTCAAACTCATCAATATATTTGTCCAAATGCTTTGGTGAAACGTGGTGATAGATGCCATAGATACCACGTTTTAGTTGTGCCCAAAATCCCTCAATAGAGTTGGTATGGAATTGACCATTGACATATTCGCCTAATCTATGTTGAACCGTAGCATGGGCAAAATCAATGCTAAGTTTTTTATACGATTGCCATTCATCAGTAACGATAGTTGAACCAAGTTCAACATTATNNTTGCTTTTTGTGTCGCGTACAACTTTTGCAGTAACATTTCCGCCACGTTGAACTATTCCCGCAACTGCTGTTTTGCTGCCTACATTGCGCCCCATATTGCGGACTGGCTCAATACCCAGCTTTTTATTTTCCCTTTCGTCTTCTATCTTTTGATTTTTAGCGTATCTGCTTTGATGCTTATTCTTTTCCTTGCCACCTATGAAAGTTTCGTCAGCTTCATATATACCACCAGCCTTGTCAAATTCAAAAGAGCCTGTCTGAGATGCGAAACGAACGCGGTGCAATACAAACCATGCCGACTTTTGAGTTAATGACAGGTCACGCGCTAATTGATAAGAACTGATACCTTTCTTATGTGATGCAATCAAATATATAGCGGTAAACCATTTCTGTAAGGGGATAGGGCTATTCTCAAATATTGTGCCTTTAGTAGCACTGAATAATTTTTTACATGAGCCACATTTATAACGTCCTTGTCCTTTCAGTGTATATACCTTATCATGCTTACAATGAGCGCATGTAATATCACCATTCCAACGTAGTTGAATTAGATATTGATTTGCCCTAATTGGATCAGCAAAATATTCGCTCACTTCGATAAGATTTTTAAAGTCTGTATTTACCATTTGCTTGGATTTATGGCTCAAAGATAAATACAATAATCGGTATAAACAAGTATATTATNNAGCCAAATAGTTTCAAAAATGGATTATTTATATGCATAAGTGAAAAAACTGACACAGTAGCAGGTGACCATCCCTAACAATTCTTAACCATAAATATCAGGATGCGGCTTGCCTTTCTTACATTAGCAATTACATTTGCATGGCTATCATGGCTATCACCACATTCAGTTCTTTCCGCAGCCGAAACTACAGGCTCTTCTTCACCGGGCAGTCCATATCCCTCATAGGCACATGGATGCAGAAGACCGCTGTGAGCTGGGTCATCTATTCGCTCACGCATTCTAAGTTCATGCTCGGGGTCAGTGTGTTTGCGACCTTGTTTCCATCGTTTATGTTCTCCTTCTTAGGCGGTGTAGTGGCGGACAGATACGACCGATACAGGCTGCTGCTCGTCACGCAGGCTGCCTCGATGATACAGGCCGTAGTGCTCACCGTGATGGTCTGCACAGGGTACTATAATGTGGCCTGGATACTTGTACTGAGTGCGATACTGGGCACGATCAATGCATTCGATGTGCCCGCGCGCCAGTCGCTCGTCTATGAGATGGTGGATGACAAAAAGACCCTGCCCAATGCACTCGCGCTCAACTCATCCATGGTCAATCTCTCCCGCCTGCTCGGGCCCGCACTGGCCGGCATCACGATAGAGAAACTGGGCGACAATGTCTGCTTCGGGCTCAATGCACTGAGCTTCGTAGCTGTCATCATATCACTGCTGATGATGCGGCTACCAAAACATGAGATCAAAACTCACAGCAAGAATGTACTCGCTGACCTGCGCGAAGGTATAGCCTATATCAGGCATACGCCCGCCATCGCTTTCGTACTGATGATGCTCGCCACCATGAGCCTGCTCGTACTGCCGTTCAATACACTCATACCGGTCTTTGCGAAAGACATATTTCATGGTACGGCATCGACCTTTGGGGTCATAGATAGTGCTATCGGATTGGGTGCTTTCATCGGTGCTATCTTTCTCGCTTCGCTGAGATCAGGCACTAACCTCAATGTGATCCTAGCGGTCAATACATTTGTCTTCGGCACAGGGCTAGTGTTTTTCTCGCATGCCACATCATATCCGCTCGCGCTGATGTNNGTCGCAGGTCACCATCACCAATACCATCATACAGACCACCGTATCCGCCAATATGCGCGGCAGGGTCATCAGTCTCTATGCGATGTCATTCTTTGGCATGATGCCACTGGGCGGGCTGATAGTCGGCGCAGTATCCGAGCGCATAGGTGCGCAGAATACCGTACTCGGCGAGGGCATCATAGCGCTGCTGATAGCCTGTACGCATTTATACTTTCTACAGAAAAATAAAACAGCAGCAAAGGCCGTAGAGCTGGCTAAACAAACTGAAATTACACAAGCATTGTAAACACGATTTATAACCCTCAAAGGGTTCAAAACCCTTTGAGGGTTTCAAAAGAATAAATTTCATAGATTTCGAAACATATAAATCAAACAATGGAACAAAGTAAAACAAACACTGCACTACTCGTCATGGACATGCAGCTCGGCATACTCCGCAACCTCACTGATGCCACAGCGCTGATCACTAATGTGAAGAAGACAATAACTCATGCACGCGAGAAAAATATCCCAGTGATCTATGTGGTAGTAGGCTTCAGGCCGGGATTCCCTGAGGTGAGCCCGAACAATAAATCCTTCAGTGCCAGCAAGTCAAGATTTGCCAATGAGAATATGGCGGAGTTTATGACTGTACATCCCGATATAGTGCCGGCAGTGGGCGAAGTGACAGTCATCAAGCGTCGCTTTAGTGCATTCACCGGGAGTGATCTCGAGGTCATACTGAGGGCATATGGTGCGCAGCATATAGTACTCACAGGTATATCTACCAGTGGCGTGGTGCTATCTACCACACGAGAAGCTGCTGACAAAGACTACCGCATCACCATACTCTCTGATGCCTGTGCCGATATGGATGAGGAGGTTCATCGTGTGCTGACGACCAAGGTCTTTCCGCGACAGGCAGATGTGATCTCGGTAGAGGATTGGAGTAAGTAGTTTTGAAAGTGCTATACCTTTGCTGCCTTGCCTGACATCCGATAGTAGGCTATCAGGCTCAGCCCACCGAGTATCATCAGAGCTTCCAGTCCGAGAAGGCTCCATTTGATAGTGGTGAAGCATGAAGAAAGCCTCACGAGCCAGTCAGGAACGTCAGGGTACTTTCGCAGCATAGTGATGATACAGGTATTCTCACTATAGTCCGACAACATGACCACGAATGGCAGCAGATGGAGATATCCTGCCCTGACACCATAGGCCGTGAGCGAGCGCGACAGCCAAGCCATCATGATGAGAATAAGAAAAGTATATACTATAGGATAGAGGCCATCGTCGATCGCATTAAAACGAATGGTAAAGGCACGCGACTCATCGGTATACTCTGCCAGGATAGATCGGGCACGCTCGGGTGTATACGAGAATTGGAGATCGAGTACTTCTACTTTCTTTCTGCTCAGCTGCTGTATCCTTGCCAGCCCATGAGGCATAATGTATAGCCCGAAAATAAGATACACCAGCAAAGCTGCAACGAAGGTCCGCCATCCGGCGATACGAATAAGAAAATCGGATATTGTTTTCATCCTTACTTTAGTTTATTGAAAATACTAAAATCAGTGACTCATCCCAGTGGTTCACATTTTGTATTGAAAGACGATGATATCATTTGTATCGGCATTTGCAAAAACAGTCACGAGATTGTTTGCTAAAATAGCTTTTATTGCTAATTTTGCATTATATAGAATGTCGTTCTTTTCAAATATAGATGTATAATGTTGTTGCGAAACTCCAACAAGGTGTTAAATATATGGTATATTTATCGTATGCCACTGAGAGATACCATCACTACACACCTCCGCGACCTCTCGCTGATGGCATTCCCCAATAACTGCCTCGTATGTAAACAATCCCTCACGAGCGCAGAGCAGGATATTTGCTTCGCATGTATAGACTCGCTGCCGCAGACAGGCTACCACACAGTCGCCGACAATCCTGTGGCGCAGCACTTCTGGGGACGACTGCCATTCATACATGCTGCGGCCTATCTCTATGTGCATGATGGGAATATCACACAGGATATGATACACCTGCTGAAATACAAACGCAAGCATCACGTGGGGATCAAGCTCGGCAGGCTCTATGGCCACCGACTGCTCGAAGCGCAGAGCCTCATACACGACATAGACCTCATCGTGCCGGTGCCGCTTCATATCAATCGCCGTCGCCAGCGCGGGTATAATCAGTGCGACTACTTCGCGCAGGGACTGTCTGAGGTGATGGGTATGCCATACGATCCGGATGTGATAGTGCGCATCCGCGAGAATATATCCCAGACCAAACGAACAAGATATGACAGATGGGAAAATGTCGAAGGCATTTTCGCACTCGCGCAGCCTGAAAAAGTAAAGAGCAAGCATATACTGCTCGTGGATGATGTCATCACTACAGGCGCTACGATCGAGTCATGCGCCTCTGCGCTGATGACGGGTGATGATGTCCGTGTCAGTGTGGCCACAATAGCTACAGCAGGGAGATAGATGTTCCTTAATTAATCATACCTTCACTGCATATTGCAGGATGTATTTGACACCCTCATAGACAGCTTCGTCAGAGATCATATAGGCATTGCAGAAAACTTCCTTTCTGTACCGCTCGCATCACACCTGAGAGATAACCTCACCGCACTCTTTGCTGATAAGCAGCTTCACCATGCAGGTATAGGAAATGATTCAACTCAGGCACACGACCAGACGGTGCGCGGCGATATGATCTACTGGCTCGACCGCAGCCATGATGACCGCTACGAGAATGCGTTCTTTGACCTAATGGATAAATTTGTACTGCATCTTAATGCCACCTGCTATACCGGCATCACAGGATATGAGTTTCACTATGCGATGTATGAAGAAGGAAGCTTTTATAAGAAACACCTCGACCGCTTTCGCAATAACAGCGACAGGCAGTACTCGATGATCATGTACCTCAATGCTGACTGGCAGCAGGCAGATGGCGGCGAACTATGTATCCATCAAAACGGCCATCAGCAGAACATAAGTCCTATAGATGGAAAAAGTGTCTTCTTTAGCAGCAGTACACTGGAACATGAAGTGCTGCTCACCCACCGGCCGCGAATGAGTATCACGGGCTGGCTGAAGGTTTCATCATAATAACTTCTCCAGCTCGGTCTCGTCATAGCCCAGGAGGAATTTACCTCTGCCAAGGTCCCAGACGGGCCGCTTGATGAGGGATGGGTTCTTCATCATCAGTGCTATCGCCTTTGATGGGTCACCTATACTTGCCTTTTCTTTGTCCGTCAGGGCGCGATAGGTCGTGCCTTTGGTATTGATCAGCTTATCTGTCGGGAAATGCATGAGCCATAGTTCGAGAGTGGCCTTGTCAATACCCGACTCTTTATAGTTGTGAAAGGCGTACTTTACTTTCTTTGCCTCCAGTAGCGCGAATGCCTTCTGCATGGTGTTGCAGTTCTTGATGCCGTATATCTTTATCATGGATGGAAAGTAAGGAAAAACATTCTTCTTTATTCAATTAGTATGATACATTACACCTGATATTACTCCCGTTTTGATTTAAAACAACCTCGATGAAACACTTACTATTACTCATTGCCATTGTGATCCACTTATCCTTCGTGAGTAGTCCGCCCTCAGGCACTGTGGTATATGTATGCGTAAGCAAATCATCTGTCGCCTATCATTCCACCAATACCTGCAGCGGACTCAGCAGGTGCTCGCATGAGATCAAGGCAATGAGCATATCTGATGCGATCGCTATGGGCAAGCGGGACTGCCATATCTGTCATCCTCCGACCAGATAGTGCTATCCACTCCGATAACTGTCCAACTGGCCCAACAAATTTCCCATTCTCCTTGGTAAATTGTAAATTGCCTTTCATGAACAGGCCGCTATCTCTTCAGATCAAACTCATCCTCTCCTGGATCATCTATGCGCCCATCATATGCACGACATATGTGGCTGCATGGCTCGACAGGGCGCTGGGCCTGTCGGTGGGCTTCCCGCGCGATGTCGAGATGCTCATAGAGCGCCAGTCATGGCTGCTGCATATGCTGTCCGAAAACGGCATCCTGCCTGCTGATGCTGAGATCAGGAGCTGCGAGGTCACACCGCTCAACCAGTCCATCATCTTCCGATCCAATGCCGGCATCATCACCATCACCTATTTCCGAAAGGGCGAGATCATGACCCTGAAATGCTTCGCCAAGTTCGCGCCGACCATGGGCTCCGTGTGGAACAGGACCATCTTTAACCTACAGCTCAATCACATCAAGGAGGGATGGTTCAATCAGTACTTCGTCAATCAGGACAAGCTCCCCGCACCCCGTGTTTATCTCTCACGCATCTCTGAGATCACCGGCAATCTCTGTCTCATCACAGAGCATATGGGCGATGATATAGAGTACCGTGAGTGCGGCTATGTCAGTTTGCCGCAGGAACATCTCGACCTCGCGCTCGACGGGCTCGCCACACTGCACGCACGCTATTGGGGCGACACATCTGACCGGATGAAGAAAGTCACACATATCGATGATATGACGGTTCACCTCTTTGACTCGATCGTGTCCGGCTCCTGGAGCATACCTGCGCGTAAGGTTCTCGTCAGGAGCTGGTGCCTGATGAACAAGCCTCAGACTGTCCTCCACGGCGACTCACGCATCGGCAATATGATGTTCCCCGCTGCGCCTGACCGCGGCCGCTTTGTACTCATAGACTGGCAGGCTGTTCGCAATGGCACCGCTGCCTTTGACCTGGCATATTTTCTCATACTCAGCCTGATCTCTACTCATCGTGAGCAGGTTGAGCAGACATCTATTGATACCTATTATCGTCTCCTCATCGCCAAGGGCGTGACCGGATATACACGTGAGCAGCTCGACGAGGACTACAAACATGCCTGCCTCTGTACACTCGTGCTGCTGTCTCTGCCGCTGCTCAGTGGTGAGGCCAGTGTCGAGGGCCTCGGCGCACAGATATTCGCCTATGGCATGGGCGTCTGGCGCGAACGCCTCCTCATCCGCTTCAGGGACTTTGACTATGCATGGATGGCTGATCGCTATAGTATCTCAGAGCAGGAATCTCGCGCTGCCGTGACCGAGATGCTCACCGTGATAGAGAAGCGCCTCAGCGCTACCATCAAGGCCTCAGGCACCAATGAGACCATACCCGAGATACTCAGGCGTTTCAATCCTGATGGAGAATTTGGCATCTAGCACCCGCCATTTCCTAGTACTATTTTTTCTGTTATACATATAAAAAATCCATTTTTGAAACTATTTGGCTAAATTTCACTCTAAAATTAGATGTCAAAAAATCAATGAAGTACGCAATAGTAATTT
>PLSN01000041.1 GCA_003165135.1 Bacteroidota bacterium | reverse complement strand
GCGCATAGGTTGCCGCAATTATCCTCGCATATTGAGTCGAAATTTTCCAACGTCCATGGTATGAGAAAATCGGGACACTGTGGCGGTATACAGGAAATATAAGGGTTGAAAGGAATGGTTATCGGTCCTGCCCCGACTCCATGAGAGGGATCGGAAGTCACGGTGCCGGGTGTGTCGCAATTGGTAGTATAAAAACAATCTATCTTTCCTGCAGCATTACATTGATCGCTCACCAGTATGTGCCATATCTCTCGCATGAGGCATACATGGGCAAAGGCACCATGGTCGGACAGGACCGTATCCTGGCATCCCCTTCCATTAGCTGTCTGCCCTATAATAGTAGTAACGTCCTCAATCTCCGCAACAGCGCTGACCAATGTACTCATGCCGGGCACTGTATCTGTCATATGATAATCGCAATGCGCAGGATTTGTTGAAAAACACAGATTGGCCGATGGCAGGCCAGTACTGTGATAATTGCCCGTATCCACAGAGCCCGAGACGATAGGATCAACGACGATGGGGTAATCGGAAGCATCAGTATTCAGGAATGAATAAGGTACGAGCATTTTGATGATGTAATCATTTGCCTGTCTTTGGACCACATACTCTGTCGTTAGCCCCCAGTTCGCGGCATTGCGGATACTGACATGCTGCAGGCGGGCTATTTCAGCTCCTTGTTTATTTTTTACCAGCAGGTCAAGTCTACTGCGGCCGTCACTACCATCCGATCTCTCCAGTGTATATCCTTCGGGTAGTGTGACGTGATCCTCTATCACCATGTATCCCTTAGATACTGGCATCACAGGTTTAGATGCAATGATAAAATTGGTCTCGATCTTACCTTCTTTCGCAAACGCCTCCATGTCTATACCCTGCCAGATATTAAAAACACGAGCGCCATCATCGCCCACTGTATAGTGGCGGTAATCTGCAGAGGTGATGGCTATAGATGCCGCATTCGTATCTTCCACAAAATACATCTTCAGTCCTTTGTTGTATATCAACTCAAAAGAATGCAGGTCAAGAGATGTATAGCCTGTGGCAAGATCAAAACGAACCGGCACCGGCTGATCAGGCGCTGCGTAAACACCCGGATGCCCTGGCGAAGGGCGAAGGCGATGATCTATGGTCCTCAAAAAACCATTGTTATCTGTATAGTGCAGCGGGAAATAAGACTGCTGTGACCATGTATTGGTACCATGATATGTATCTATAAATAGTCTTGAATGCTCTGTGCGTTTGTCAAGCAACTCGACACATTCTTTACATTTCGCATTGAATGGGAGGATACCATACTCAGGATGCTTTTTAGCTTTATCGGATGACCTTTTGTCGAGCAGCGGGCAGCTAACTTTCTTATTTTCAGAAAAAGTACTGAAATTAAAAAGTTTTGTGCCCATACCTAACTGCTGAGAAAAAAGCAGGTGGCAGTAGCTGATAAAAAACCATATAAATACTATCCTTTTTATTGAAAAAAGACAGTGGATCTTCGAGTCCATTATCACTTTGATATTTTTAAAAACAATACACAATTTCTATCGACCATAAATTAGTCATTCCATTTTTTAGCGCAGCAAAGTAATGTTTCCTTTTCTCGATATCTGCTTATGATAATCATCGGTAGCAGTGAGGTAATAAACAAAGGTTCCCACAGGTTGTGGCTTGCCCTGATAGGTACCATCCGAGCCCTTGCTTATCTCATTGAGTATCGAGAGGTCAGTACTTTCGTACACCAGTTCCCCCCATCTGTTCTATATCCTGATGTCATATGAGGCGATCTTATTTGCGAACAAAGTATAATAGTCATTCGTACCATCACCATTCGGAGAGAATGCTTCCGATCCTACGATATAGCTCTCGCAGTTCTCCGCTCCGATATTCAGATAGGCCGTATCCTTGCAGCCTGATGCATCTGAATCGATGATCATATAGCTCACGCTATCATTGTAGTGGAAATGAGGGGCGGCAATATTAGGACTATCAAGGCCTGTAGCAGGGATCCAGATGACATATGCGCCGGTAGTGACTCCGGGTATGGCATATGTGAGCCCATCACAAATAGTAGTATCCGGTCCTACAGTCAATGTCGGCACCGGATTTACGATGATCAGTACAGAGTCACTGGAGTTGCATCCCGATCCGTTGTAGAGAGTTACTTTATACAGAGAGTCCTTGGGTGGGAATGCATTAATAGTACCCGTCGTATCACCGGTATTCCATACGAAGTGCAGTCCTGCCGTAGTATGATAGTAAACGATACCGTTCCATACTCTCGGTGCTATATAGCTTCCAAACGGAGCAAAACCGGGAGCGAGATTATTGGCTGTGCCTTGTACATAATCGATCACCCCGTCTGTGGCATATACTGTGCCCTCTATAGTGCCTGTTAGCGCCGGGCTATAGGCCAGATTGACCACAGGGTCGTCGACATCAGTCAGATAAAATCCAAATGTATCGCCGGGAGACATGGTCAGGTCTATCCAATCAGGGATCGTGAGCATTTGATTGATAGCAGTCGTGGTCGGTGAGTAGATACCCAGATTGGTCCAGACCGAATCCACCAGTTCATAACCCTGATAGCCGCCTACCTTCTGAAATATGTTTATGTCTGCCACCTGATTAGCGGTGGTGAGTATCTTGCAAGCAAAGGAATCTATGATCAGATTATCATGCGCGATCAGATTAAACATCACGCCGGGCTTGCCGGTGGTAGATGCGTCTATGGTCAACAAAGAACGGGGCGCACCATTGGTCACAGCATTAAGCGGTACTGAATCTCCGAAACATAATTTCGATGGTTTTGGTAAGATCTGTACATCCAGCAGCTTGGCGACTGTGAATGTATATGAACTGCTATCCTGCCCGCAAGGATTAAAAGCAAAATCAGATAAAGTATAAGTACCCACTGAATCAAAGACGAAAGCCCTTTCATTATTGCCGAAGATCACGGTCCGTACTCCCGGAGGCACTGTCCATACCCAGCCTGTCGCCGGCTGAAAGTCAGCATAGAATACAGCAGTATCACCAAAACAGGTCAGAGAAGGCCCCGATATCTGCGCTACCGGCGGGACAATGACGAGGATACTGTCCAAAGGGCTCCATGGTCCCGGACAGNNCAGCCATAATTGGTCTCCTGTACCTCGAATGTATAAAAGCCCGCAGTAGCCCCGGTACTAAAAATAACACCAAACTCATTAAAACCCGGAGTAACCGGAGAGGGCAGGCCATTATTGAAATCAGCTGACAGCCATACATAACTGGAATTGGGATTAAACGGATTGAATATCAAGTATGATGCAACATTGAGACACAGTGTGTCGGGAGACGCTACAAGTGTCTCGGCGCTTGGATTGGGCTCACCTATCTTGATCCTGATCACTGTGCCCTGCGTATCAGATGGACTGGAGGAGCAACTCGACAGCACGCGCAGGTAATACTGGCCCGGAGCTATTCCGGCAGCAGCAAGTGTGGCAGGCGGTCCCACTACTAGCTTGAAAGTATCCGAATGATTGACATGGAAAACCCCGAGGCCTCCAATATTGATCACATTAAATGTCATCAGATCCAGCAGCTCTACTGTAAAATTATTACAAGTGTCATAGATGGCCTGATTGTTCCATTGGTGTGTCTTGATCACGAATGTTTGAGTATCGGTAGGATATGGGAAGCCGATACAATAGTGCAGGTCTTTAATATCGTTAGTCTCTTCATCGCACTGTTTGAGGCAGAAAGGCCCATAAGTGGTGCCAACTGTATATGGTGAGTTGGATATGACACGGATATAATAGCCGCAGCCTGGTGGCACATTGGAAGGGATGACGCCCGATACATCTCCCGGCGGGCTGCCGTAATCTAAACTCGAGGGCAAAGTACCTAACTGGTATGGATGCACAAAACTGCCATTTGTATCTGATAGCTGCGCTGTGTAAATATTATTTTGATTGAATGTACCGGTAGAAGCAAAGTATACATCCAATTCACTCAGCACACAGGCTGTATCAGCATCTGTCGTGACGGGGACAGCCTCGGTAAAGATACTGGTGGGACACCTGATGATAGTAAAGCAGGCACTGGTATCTCCTACTATCACCGGCGGTGGTGAAGAACGTACCAATACTATATGAAAGCAATTTCCTGCAAGACCTGTGGGTAGCTGCATAAATACTGTACCGGTAGTATCTGGCGCATAGACAGGGAAATTAGTGATACTGTTTCCTGTTACATTCTGATAGTTGCTGTTTAATATTTCTACCTCATACTGACCGTCGCATATTGGAGCAGAGAGTTTGTAATTAAAAAACAGGTATTGGTTCTCGCATACTGTATCGGGCGAAAACGAAGTGACAGATATATGCACCGGGTTGGTTGCACTCTCATAGGTACCCCATGCTATGATATCATCTACCCCGAATGACATATTCGGTGAGATCGCATCAGTAGGGTTCACCCAGCGGAAACCGAATTGCAGATTTTGTACATTATTGAATGCAGGGTCTGTGACCTGCTCATATTGCCAGTCTTTCTGCCCCTGATATTTGGGTCTGCCGGTCTGTGTCCATGGGCCATTATTAGCACGATAATATAATTGCCCATATGAAAAACTATCACCCCCTGCTATCCAGAAGAAGGTAAAAGTCACATTATCTAAACCGACCGAGCAAAGACCATTATTCAAAAATACGAAACGATCACTGGCGTTGGCAGGGTTCCAGTCGCAGTCAGATACTCCGGTAGACACAGCACCAATACTATCATATATGTGAAGGTAATGCGAAAACGGAGCATTGTTTATGGTTCCGCCTACTACTGAATCTTCCGGTGTAGTACTCGGATAAATACTACCACCCGCATAGCTGTTATTGATCACCCACTGGTTACTGCCTGTCATAGTTCCTACACCACCCGTGGTGAAATCAAAAGCCGGATCACCCGCCGAGATAGTATCAGTGATCAGCAGTATGACCTGCTGCGGATAACCGGCCACGGCAACCAATGTAAAAAGCAAAAGGAAAAACTTCTTCATAAAATGGTTTTTATATATAAAACCACGCACGTCATTGCGAGGAAATTCCCGTAA
>PLSN01000199.1 GCA_003165135.1 Bacteroidota bacterium | reverse complement strand
CATAGTAGGCACCAATGTCCAGCGAATTACTTTTGTCAATAGTATAAGTCGCACCAGCCCTCAGCGAATATTGATAAGTCTCAAAATCGCGTATACCCTGGGAAGGCAGATAAGTGAGTGTATCCTGATAGATAGTTCGCACGGTGCCGAGACGATAGCCGTTATAATCATAGCGTCTGTAGTCACCTGCTATGTAGAAGGACCATTTCCTGGCATTATAGCTGATCGTGAGGTCGCTGCTATACTGCGCCGGGTATATCCCGCCAAACATAGCATTAGCCAGCACACTCCATCCTGCTGCGATATTCTTCTTTGTAATGATATTAATGATACCTGCCTTGCCATCGGCATCGTATACCGCCGAGCCTGATGTGATGATCTCTATATTGGCTATTTCATTGGCGGGAATCTGACTCAAGATATCCTCCGGCGACCTGTTGGACGGTTTTCCATTGACCAAAACGATAAACCCATCGCTGCCCCTCAGCCTGATCTGCCCTTCGGTATTGATGGTCACAGATGAGAGGTTTTTCAGCACATCGAGTCCTGTGCCATTGGCTGCATTCTGAAACTGCCCCGCAGAGATCACCTGTTTATCTATATGTACAGCAGTATTTTGCTTGGAAGATTCTACAGTAACTTCTTTTATTGCCTTCGCTTCGGGTGTGAGATAAATGTCAGGTAATCGCACTACCCCTGATGAAATAGCGAGCCTGAAAGAATAATTCCGGTATCCCAGGCAGCTCACTCTGACTATCGGGTCACGCACCCCTACACCTTCTACTCTATAGCTACCTGTACTATCGGTGAGGCCACCAGTGAGCACTATTGAATCCCGGCTCAATATCGTGACAGTCGCATACTCTACCGGTTGCAGGCTGCCTTCGGTCAATACCCTACCCGCCAATGTCGTGCGCTGAGCAAAGTTTGACTGAAAGATGAGAATAGCCAGTAATGGAAATAAGTAAGTTTTCAACCGAAATTTAAATGATGATTTTATTTCTCAAAAATAGTATGTTTAATGGCCTTACCCATTTTGCCATTTTATTTATTTGTAAATTTCCTCGGACTGGTTGAACTCACTTTATCTCTCCTCTTTTGCCCATTTCCACAGCCTCCATATTGGATATTTTCCCATTGTCCAATGTGAATCGAAGTAAGGTTTTGACATGATGAAAACCATGAGTACCTGCCGCACCGGGATTCAGCACCAGCATATTGTTATAAGCCGGATCGCGGACTACCTTGAGTATGTGTGAATGTCCGCAGACGAATAGCTGAGGCGGATCATTGGCGAGGAGNNACAACATCAAAACCCTCAATGATAAATCTATCATCGAGCGGAAACTCATAGCGCAGCTCTGGTCCATCGATATTGCCATATACTGCACGTACCGGCTTTATAGCCTTGAGGGCTTCAGTCACTGCAGGGTCGCCAATGTCGCCCGCATGCCATATCTCGTCGACATCTTTCAGTATCTCCAAGGCTTTGGGCTCAATATATGAATGCGTATCCGATAAAAGCCCTATCCTCCTCATTCTTTTAGATTTTAAATGTTCGAACCAATGATTATATTTGTAAAAATAATCTATCTCAGATGAAAAAAATATTCTACTTAGCTATCGGCATTATCACTATCGGGTCCGCGTCTTCCTGCTCTAAACAGTGTGTGCAATGCACCGCTACGGATAGGTTGGGCGTGACGGTCAACACATCCAGTGTAATCTGCGACGGCCCGGAGAACCGTAAACATTTTGAAAAGAGATATGAAGCACAATTCAGCGGATATAATGCTGTCTGCGTGAATGTCAATGACTAAATAGTGCCCTTGATCCTTTCATAATCCCTGATCAGCCAATAGTACCAGCTCACGCCGATGATATAAAACACAACAGTAATAAAAACAATATTACTGTATGAGATGTCCATCTCCCTAAGTATCGCAAATATCTGTGCACTCGCAAACCAGCTTCCACTCCATATCGCTGCAGTAAGTGCCGAGATGATCTCCCGGTTCTTTTCACCTACATATTTCATAGTGAGTTCTGATGTCATAGGTGCGGCGATATTCATGAGTGGCTGACGGATGATATAGGCTACGATAGCGACGATCACAGCCCCATGCCAGCCATTATACCATTCGGTAGTACCGAGGATGAACAAAGCAATGATAGAAAGGCCCTGAAAGAACGTGATTGAGAATTTATAGCCATATCGCCTCTTGATCTCGGGCACCGTGAAACCACCTATAGTGACCAATATGAATGCAAACATACTGACCAGTGAAAAAGTCTCGGCATTCATATGATGGACATTATAAAAAAAGAGATTTATAATAGGAATGGTAAAGCCGGCACCGAAAGCGATCATAAAAGTAGGCAGCAGTGCCCTGAATATGATCGGCCAATCGTAATCCGAATGAACATTTGACAGAGGTATTTTGCTGCCGAGCACTTCTTCCTCGGGCAGCGATCGCGCAAAATAGATCCCTATCATAGCGACGGCAGAAAAGATCACCAGCAAACTCTCTACATTAAAGATTGGATTAACCCGCGGCAGAAGCCAATTGAAAGCCCCGCAGACTATCATGGTAAAGTTGCCTGCAGCAAAGAACAGCGCGATAGATTCAGTCTCAGCTTCGCGATTGCCATTGAGCAGTGTGTATGGCATAGCCAACACCTGTACCAGGGAGAAAGTGATGCCCCATGCAGCCATCAGGATCCTTATTAGTTCAGAGTTATGGATATGTATCGCCCATATCAGCATCAGTGCTACTATCGGCGAACCAATACTTCCCGCTACGATGAATGGCTTGAGCTTTTTACCTTTCACCCATAGTGCCAATGGCAATGAACATAATAGAATGGTGAGGAAGCGATTGCCTATCATCGAGCTGATCTCAAAATCCTTATAACCATGCTCCAGCATCATAAAATTGAGCTGGAGAGTAAACTCCGCATTGATGAGCTGCAGGCATACATCTACCACTATCAGGTAAATGATAAAACGGGGGATCTTAAAATAATGGCGGGCGACTGATCTCATTTGCGGCTGCAAATATTGGAATTTTTTCGTACGGACAGGTCGCGACCTATCCCAACGGCATTATATTTTGATTATATCAGCCCAAAATTTATAATCCTGAATAGAATTCGCATCCACCCACTTAATCTCCTTATCCTTTTTAAACCAGGTCATCTGTCGTTTGGCATAGTTGCGTGTATTTTGCTTGATCTTTTCGATGGCTTCTGCCTTTGTTATTTTCCCATCTATACTATCGAAGACCTCCTGATAGCCTACCGTCTGAAGGGGCTGCAAATGCCTGTATGAATATAAAGCAGCAGCTTCTTCCCATTGTCCCGCCTTCATCATCTCATCTACACGGTGATTGATGCGCTCATATAGCTGCTCTTTGGGGACTTTGAGCCCTATTTTAATGATATTGAAATCGCGCTGTTCTTTTGTTCCAGTCCGTTGCTCACTGTATTTCTTACCTGTAGTGTAGATCACCTCCAGTGCGCGTTGCAGGCGGCGCGGGTTATTACGATCTACTTTCTCATAATATTCCGGATCAAGCTTCGCGACCTCTGCCTGCATATCTGAAAGTGACATAGTTTTTATCTTCTCTATGATAGCAGCATCAGCTTCATTAGATTCTTTTTGAAAAACATCAAAACCCTCACATACAGCTTTAATAAACAAACCAGAGCCTCCGACCATCAGAGCGACATCGTGTGCTGTAAATATTTTATCCAGCACTACCAATGCTTCTTTCTCATAATTTCCGGCTGTGTATGTATCCTCTATGCTTAGGTTTTTTAT
>PLSN01000208.1 GCA_003165135.1 Bacteroidota bacterium | reverse complement strand
GCAGAGTGTAGGATGGCTGAGGATGAACAAAGACCGTGACCCTCGACGTATCTACAGTTCCGCAAATAGTGGGCGCCCAAATAGTATAAGTGGTAGTAGTATCAGGGTAAAGCTCGGCATAATATTCATTGGTAGTTTCATAATAAAAATACAGGTAAGGGCTGGACTGAATTGTACCGTTTATACCATATAAATACAAGTAATCATAATTTCCGGCGCATGTCACATTACTGGTAAGCGAATAACTAAGTGAAGCTGTCGGGACCACATTGACCGGAACTTGGGCAGACACTGTGCCGCCGCAATAAGCATCGTAAGCAGTAACAAAAAAAGTAGTATTGCTGTCGGGAAGTAATTTATAGATGTTATTACCTAATGGTATTACCGAGCCAGCGGGGGTAATTTGCACATTGGTAGCATTGATGATAGTTAGTATGCTACTGTCGCCCTGGCAAATGGTACTCTGAGACAAGGTATAATCTATACTTCCACTATAGTTCGATACATAGATGGTAAACGTATCAGTGTAAATGCTTCCGCAAGAGCTCGTCCCGCTTACCACATAGGAAGTTGTGGAATAAGGGTCAAAAACGAGTGTATTACTATCATTGCCGTAGTAATAATAATAGTTGGGGCTGACCGTAATATTGTTTAAACCGGCACAGGTGAGGTAGGTAGTACTCCCGTAACAAATAGTACTGGAGCTTAAATTAAAGCTGACCGGGGTATGCTGTGTCACCTGTACAGGTATGAATGCCGTATCATTGGTACCGCAAACTGATGACGCCGTGACCATATATAAAGTGGAGGAATCAGGAGTAAGAGTAGCAGTAGATGAATTTTGCCAAGCCACCGAAGCAGAGGGCTGGATACTTAGACCCGATTCGCCAAAAAATGATGCAGTAGCCGAACTGCCATTGCAAAGCCCAGAGTCGGATAATGTATAACTAAGTACATGAGGTGTGGTTACATACACCGTTACGCTGCCTGTCAGACTGCTTCCGGCACTATCTACCGTTACGGTATAGGTGGTGGTGACTGCAGGTGATGCTTTGGGGCTGGCGCAGGTAGTACAGCTTAACCCGGTCGCAGGTGTCCATGAATAAGTTGATATAGCCGGCCCGCCTGATACCGAAAGTACAGATGTATCGCCTATGCAAATTACAGACGGACTTGCCTGTGCAATAATACCTGGCTCGATACCAATAAGAGCTCCCAGAGTAGTGGTAAAATCATCAACCGAAGTATTGAGATTGGTACAGCTGTACCAGCCATTGTCCAGTCCACCCCATCCCCAGTTCATATGCAGCATGTTTGAACTGTTATATCCATCGCAAACCCAGGTATGTCCTCCGCCGGCTCCCCAGCCTTGGTACTGGACAGGACGGCCCTGGTTATGTTCATTTTCGATCACCGTGATCCAGGCAGTAGTAGTAAAACTGTCAAAATTAAAAGCCTGAAGAGTGTTAGGATTGTACTTAAAATACAAAGGGTATGCCTGCTGTGCTGAGGCGCTATCCGTTGATTGGTCAGTAAATACCCATGCACCGCTTCCGTTGATGCCATAGTCCATGTGTACTGATACCCCGCAGGCATAACTGATCAGTGCTATAGCTGAGTCCTGAGCGCTCGTTGTGCTGGCTGTAAGGCTATCGGGCATGTTGGCCCAGTTAAACGGAGTAGTGTTAAAGTTGAATGTCTGAATGCCATAATTATATGAAAATCCATTGCTGGTATTATCGTTATATGAGGCTATTCCTACCCCTCTGGTAGGATAGTTCCAATATTTCATTATTTGCGCCATGGCGGTAGCTACGCAACCCGTCACTGCATTTGTCCCTCCGGAAGAAGGGCAATCTCCATTATACAAAACCGGAGTAGCAGATGTATTTGATTGGTCCCAGCTGGTATGGCAGAGGGGTCCCACACCACTTGATCTTTGGTTATAGGGCGATATGCCTTGCCTGTATGATGCCCATAGTGCGCGAGCATTGGGCTCGGCAATAATATTGTATTTTTCGACATGATCTATTTCCTGGCCCCAGCGTCCCAGCCACTCATTTAATCCGCTTTTGGAGAAATCGGAGGCAAATGCCGACTCCGTTGAATAACCGATAATAGGATCATCATTATCTGATGCCGAAACGATCACGAATCCTTTTACAGGACTCATATTATATACATACAACGAAACTGTGCTGTCTGTTTCAGTACGCGTATAAACCAAATTTGCAGTAAGGGTTGTTTGTGAGCTGGTGGCTATTTTNNTCCTGAGCCGTTATTTGTGTGGCATTTGCAGCGAAAAAAGTGCTGCAAACTATGGACAAAAGTAGAAGTAGTTTCATTTTCATAAAGTTTGTATTTAGTAGATTAAACCTATAGTTAATTACATATAAAGTGAATAATATAAAAAAGTAACTTGGTTACCATATGGCAGAAAATCCGTTTCTGCGAAATCCCCAATGAAAAGAAGAATCAAACATTTTCAAATAGGGTTCAAACCATTGGGTAACATCAAAATATAGCTAATAACGCTTGTCAGAGCTATAGTAAAACAAAAGTATATAATCTATCATTGTAAGCAAGAAAACAGAGGGTTTTTATTTTTATTGGTAGAATCAGACTTGGAAATATTGATACTGCTTATGTGGAATAGATCCTCAATTGGGCTGGCAAATGAGAATAGCGACGATATCCGATTGGTTTAGGACCAGGAGTACGTTACTTTTCTCAGCATTCAGCCTCTTTTTATACATTTATCAGCATGAAAAAAACATTTCTCCTCGCTTCTCTTTTTTTATTGATCAACTGCTCATATAGCCAAAAGATCAAGCATGTCATAGTGCTGGGCATAGACGGATGCGACATAGACGGTCTCATGCACACGCATATTCCTAATATTGATTCGCTGGTGGCACACGGCAGCTGGACATATGAGGCCAAAGCACAAAAGCCCACTGTCAGCTCGCCAAACTGGAGTTCGATCATAGACGGTGTACCGCCGCAGGTCAATGGCGTCTTTGGTAATGACTGGCAGCATAAGAATGTGAAAGACTCGGTCTTCTGCGGAGGCAAAAAGGGGCATATATTCCCTACTATATTCCGAATATTGAGAGAAAGCGACAAACATGCTCAGATATGCTGTATCTATGAATGGTGGAGTTTCAGAAGGCTGGTCGAAAATGGGGTATGCTCCATCCGTCAGCGCACGGTATGGGAGGGTATTACGGATTTTCGTGTGCCGACGGTGATACATGTTCGCAAACCAAAATTCCTATTTATACATTTCAATGATGTGGACGAGACCGGGCATAGGGATGGCCATGGCAGCCCCCAATACTACAAAGCAATAGAACGGGTCGACCAGTCCATTGGCAAAATAATCAAGGCTGTCAAAAAAGCCCACATGCTGGAGAGCACGGTCTTTGTCATCATAGCTGATCACGGAGGCATCGGCCACGGACATGGCGGCAATACCCCTCAGGAAGTCAATGTGCCATTCGTCATCTCCGGTGCAGGGATCAAGCAGGGCCATCACATCCAATCGTACGTCAATAATTACGATCTGCCGGAGACCATTGCCAAAATGCTAAATGCTAAGATACCTGACTGCTGGCAGGGGAAAGTAGTAGAAGAAATATTTGAGTAGATCAGACCTTCCACTTATAGTAATGCACCGATCTGCTCATGAATAGCATATATAGAAGATTATCAAATTAGTTATATTCGCTCGTATAGTGAAGTGGAACAAATCCATATTGCAAATTCTTAATATCCGTAGGGATGAATCATGGCTCGTCAGCCAGCTTTTTTTGCTGCAGTTTTTTCAGGGAGCTGGTATCGCTCTTTTTTTTACTGTAGCCAATGCTTTATTTCTGGAGCGGTTTGAAGTGCATGAACTGCCAAAGGTATATATGATGGCAGCCATATTGCTGCTGGGCGTTGGGTTTATATATTCCAAGCTCGAGCACATTCTGTCCATACGTACTATGATAGTGAGTGTCATAATCTTTATGACCGTGAGTGTAGGCCTATTGCGCTTTGGTATCTCGGAGTCTCCATCGGGTTGGTTCCTCTACCTCATGGTCGCATGGTATTATGTACTTTATCTATTGTCTAACCTTGGATTTTGGGGACTGTCCTCGCTTCTCTTTGATATCCGGCAGAGCAAACGGCTCTTTGGCATTATCAGCGCAGGCGATATACCTGCCAAGATTCTTGGTTATTTCTCCGCATACATGATAGTGCCCTATATAGGCAGTGCCAATATGCTATATATATCTCTGGTATCAATAGGACTGTCGATGATCTTCTGCTACAGGCTGTCCAGGGCCGGAAAACTGGACCTGCATGTGGATCATCATGAGCACAAACAAGAGGAACATCATGGCTTAGACCCCTCTGTCATGAAAATGATACGGGGTTTCTTTGGCAACAACCTGATCCTGTCGGTGGCTGTTCTGTCATTTATAGTGGGGACTGTAGCCACGATCATCAATTTTACATTCTATGCAGAGGTCAAGCATAGGATACATGACAATGAGCACCTCGCTGCATTTATCGGTTTGTTCTTTGCCTGCGGCAATCTGGTCGCCCTGTTTATCAAACTGCTCCTCACGGGCAAACTCACAGATGCAATCGGTATCAGGGGTTCCCTGCTTATCACACCGCTGGTACTGCTGGTACCTATTTTCGCAGTGACTTTGTCTCCGGCACTGTCAGAAGATTCTACCATCATCTTATACGTATTGGGCATCATGGGTATCATCAGCCAGGCCCTCAAAGCCGCTATACAGGACCCTGTCTTTATCGCAGTCATGCAGCCGCTCAAGAGAAGCCTTCGCCTGCGCGGGCATACTATCGTGAAGGGTGTGATGGACCCATTCGCACTGGCATTTGGCAGTATCCTGATCTTTATCGTCATGGGGATCTCCGGCGGTGTCAACCTGCATGTGCTCAGCTACCTGCTTATCCTCATTATAGTAGGTTGGATAGCCTGGGTATTTATCGTAGACAAAAACTATGTCAGCTCACTCATCGACGGCCTCAACAATAAATATGTGACCGGCAAGGAAATGGACCTGAGCAAAGAAACGACGATACAGCTGCTATCGGAAAAAATACCTACAGCTAAGGCAGGTGAGGCTATATATCTTATGGAGCTGGCATCCAAACTGCCTGACGAAAAAAAGGATATTTTCATCAAAAAGGGACTCACTCATCCTGATGAGGAGGTCCAGCTCGAAGCCATCAGGATCATAGAGTCAAAGAAGATCCGCTCTGCACTACCTGATATACAAAATATCCTCTCAGACAATCCTTCCAAACGGATCATGGCTCAGGCCATACAGGCCATCTGCATCATACAGCACGAAGAGGA
Source organism: Bacteroidota bacterium (assembly GCA_003165135.1). GTDB lineage: Bacteria > Bacteroidota > Bacteroidia > Chitinophagales > LD1 > UBA1941. Next base: position 2,741 of record PLSN01000208.1, on the reverse strand, counting down.
TGTCGAAGATTTCTCAAACTATCTCGACAGCCATGATCTCTCAGTGGTCAAGGCCTCTGTGATAGGTCTGCTCAAAAACGGCAGCATCAATGCTGTGGTGTCAGCCGGGCAGAAACTACAGCAGCTCAGAGATTCAGATGATATAGACGAACGCACCATAGCCGCAGAGGTGATAGGTGAACTGAGGGTAAAGTCATTCTACAAGGTGCTGCTGAACCTACTCGATGACGGACATACAAAAGTCGTATCTGCCGCAATAGAAGCTTCAGGCAAACTTCAAAGCATAAGATTGGCTGAGGCATTTATTGCGAAACTTTATGACAAATCATATGAACGGAAGGTCCTGCAAGCCTTGCTGGATTCAAGCCATGTAGCTGTGCCCGTCATTGGCAAAGTACTGGAGCAGGCTGACCTGAATAAAGACCTTCGCCTTAAGCTGATCAATCTGGCTGCCAAGATAGGTGGTACCGAGGCACAGCATCTGATCGAGTCCTGCATCGACAGATTCCCTGACTACAGGATAGACATTTATCAGGCGCTGCATATATCCCGGTTCAGGGTACAAGATCATAACAACGACAAATTTCACCAATTGATCAATACAGAGATGGCATTTGCTATCCACCTGCTTGAGCAGATACACTGGCTGCAACAGAAGCATGAGAACCAGACAGTAGAGAGCGCCTTGTTGCTCGAGTTAAATCAGGCCAAGACCAGGCTGCTGTGGTTGTTCTCCTTTATATATGAAGAGGAAAAGATCATTCGCGCGAGAAATGGCTTCCAGATCAATAAACAGGAAAGCATAGCTAATGCACAGGAGATCATAGACCTGACGGTACCAAAGGAAACGGCCTCGAAATTCAATATGCTCTTTGAGCAGGCAACAGTGGCAGAGAGGATGGCCCTGCTGAAACCATATATCACCAAGAATACCGAAAGCTTCACCGCGATGGCGAAAGAAATACTGGAATCAAAGGAATATTACTACAATATATGGACCAGAGCGGTAATATTGTATACTATGGACAGTATAGATATTTCCAAGAATATAGACCAGGTCAATGCAAACATCTCGTCGCAGGAATTTCTGCTCAGAGAGACCGGCGAAAATGCACTCAAAAAACTGGCAGTAACCGTATGAGTAAACACCATTCATCAGAAAACCATTTATTGCTCATTGAGAAGGTACTCCTGCTCAAGTCGCTAAGTATATTTGAAGCTACTCCCGAGACCGTATTGACAGAGGTGGCGGAGATATTGGAAGAAGTCGAAATAGAAAAAGGCACTACTATTTTTAAAGTGGGCGATATAGCCAGCTGTATGTACATCATACACAAAGGAGAGATCAAAATACACAAGGACGGACACACACTGGCCATGCTGAAGGAAAACGATTTCTTTGGTGAGCTGTCGCTGCTCGATACCGACTCCCGCTCTGCAGATGCCACTGCCAATACAGATGTCTTTCTGCTTAAAATGAATCAGGAACCATTCTATGAGTTGATGGAAAACAGGATAGAAGTAGCGCGGGGTATCATCAAGACACTATGCCGCAGGCTCCGTGAGCAGAATGTCAAGAACATCGAAAATTCTTTGAGGAAGTAACTTCATCCCAACTCTGTCATCGGGTCCCAGAATATCTTTTTAAAATCGACCACTTGGTCATTCTCCACTTTGATCTTTTCTTTCTCGAGCAGTTCCTGCATCAGTGTTGGCGTTTTAAAATGATGCTTACCCGTCAGCAAGCCATCCGAGTTGACCACACGATGCGCAGGTACTTTAGGCTTGACACCACCTACTGCATTCATAGCCCAGCCTACCATGCGTGCAGAGCGGCCTGTACCGAGATAGCGTGCTATGGCTCCGTATGAGGTCACGCGACCCTTAGGTACTAGCCTTGCCACATCCCACACATTCTCAAAGAACGAATAAGACTCAGCAGAATATACTACTTCCGTTCTTTCCTTTGTTTTTGCTGATTTGCTTTGTTTTGCCATCTTGGGTTTATGATTTAGAACTTCCCGCCTGTTGCTATAGGGTACAACTTCGCTGATAGAAAAGTAAGTATGTTTGAAATGAGGAACAAGCCTTTGGGTTTCTTTATTTTTGCACTAGATGGCTGATATGCTAACATCATTATTCAAGGATCCTAAGCTCAACGAAGAGATAGAAAAATACTGCCGGCATAAACAGCTGGGCAAAGACGAGACCATGATGTCTCCCGGAGATGAGATCGTGTTCGTGCCTATAGTGATCAAAGGGGCCGTTCGTATCATGCGGCAGGATGAGAATGGCAATGAGGTCTTTCTATATCACATCTACCCGGGCCAGACCTGTGCTATGGCGCTCAACTGCTGCCAGACCGGCCACCGAAGCATGATAAGAGCTGTAACAGAAGATGAAACGGAGATAATACTGGTGCCAGTCAAACTGATCGAAGACTGGTACAAATACCCCGAATGGAGAGCATTTATCAATGGCACCTATGGGAGCAGGTTCTCGGAGCTGCTCGGTGTCATAGACCTCATCGCATTCAGCCATATGGACAAACAGCTTCTGCATTATCTTCAGGAAAGATCAAAAGCACTCAATACAAAAGCCCTATACATTACCCATCAGGAGATCGCCGATGAGCTGCATACCCATCGTGAGGCTATCAGCCGCCTGCTGCGGACCATGGAGGAAAAAAACCTGGTCAAACTTGGCCGGCATACCATAGAACTTTTATAAAAATGCCCTCT
>PLSN01000378.1 GCA_003165135.1 Bacteroidota bacterium | reverse complement strand
GAGATCAACCGTACCCCGCCCAAGACACAGGCGGCACTGCTCGAGGCTATGCAGGAGCGCAGTGTGACAGTGGCTGGTACGAGGCATAAGCTCGACCTTCCTTTTTTCGTACTGGCCACTCAGAACCCCATCGAGCAGGAGGGTACCTATCAATTGCCTGAGGCACAGCTCGACAGGTTTATGTTTTCTATCAATCTCGATTATCCGACTTTTCTGGAGGAAATAGAAGTCGTCAAGACCACTACTACCGGCCGTGTGGTGGAACTCAATAAAAAACTCACAGCTACGGAGATCCTGTATTTCCAACAGCTGATGCGCAAGATACCTATCGCTGACAATGTACTCGAGTATGCAGTCAGGCTGGCTGCCAAGACACGCCCGGGCAGGCCTGATTCACTCCCGATGGTCAATAACTATATCTCATGGGGTGCAGGCCCTCGTGCGTCGCAGTATCTGGTGCTCGGTGCCAAATGTCATGCCGCTACCAAAGGAAAATATTCTCCTGATATAGATGATGTGAAAGCAGTAGCACTGCCTATCCTGCGCCACCGTGTATTTAAAAACTACAAGGCAGAAGCCGAAGGCCTCACCGTAGAGAAGATCATTCAGGACCTCTTCTAAGGAAGATAAAAAAGGCTTTTTCAGTATGTCAGAGACTTACATAGAAAAAATTAACTTTGCACGCTAAATTTTAAATATAAAATGATTCTAGGCAAAAAGTTAGTGATTGTTTTACCCGCTTATAATGCGGAACTGACGCTGGAAAAGACCTATAATGAAATTCCATTCGATATCGTCGATGAGGTGATCCTGGTCGATGACAATAGCAAAGACAAAACTGTCGAAAAGGGCCAATCAATAGGGATCAAGCATATCATCAAGCATGATATCAATAAAGGCTATGGCGGCAATCAGAAAACATGCTACAATAAGGCAATGGAACTGAATGCAGACATCGTCATCATGCTTCATCCCGACTACCAGTATACCCCAAAGCTCATTCACTCCATGGCATATCTGATCGCACATGAGCTGTATCATGTAGTACTGGGCTCGCGTATACTGGGCCTGGGTGCGCTCAAGGGCGGAATGCCGTATTACAAATATGTGTTTAACAGGATGCTGACCCTGACGCAAAACACCCTCGTAAAACAAAAGCTGTCAGAGTACCATACTGGCTATAGGGCATTTTCTAAAGAAGTACTGACGAAGATAAATTACGAGATAAATGATGATGACTTTATTTTTGATAATGAGATGCTGTCGCAGATCATCTATGCCAAATATGATATAGCAGAGATCACCTGCCCGACGAAATATTTCCCCGAAGCATCTTCCATAAACTTCAAACGCAGTTCTAAATACGGACTAGGCGTGCTGCGTGTCAGTTTCATGCATTTTTTACAAAGGATGGGCCTTGTAAAATTGAAAATGTATGAACTAAAGGGGTAGGACACTCTGGGTAGCCTAGTACAATTGCTTATTTATCCGTATTTTAGGTGTCGTATAAACACACCCGATGCCGAGAGTTTTACGTATTATCAATCGCCTGAATCTGGGCGGGCCCACATACAATGCTGCTAATCTGACCAAGTATATGGACGGGGAGTATGAGACACTGCTGGTATCGGGCATGACCGACGATACAGAGGAAAGCTCGGAGTTCATATTACAACGGCTGGACCTCCATCCGATATATATCAAGGAGATGTACCGCGAGCTGAATCCATTTCGGGATTATAAGGCATACTTCAGGATCAGGCAGATCATACGCGATTTCAAGCCTGATATCGTACATACACATGCCGCCAAAGCCGGTGCAGTAGGCCGTCTGGCCGCCCATCATGAGGGCGTGCCGGTCATTGTTCACACATTTCACGGGCATGTCTTTCATTCTTATTTCGGGGCGTTAAAGACCCGCGTGTTTCTGGAGATAGAGCGCTATCTGGGGCGGCGCACACATGCTATAGTCACACTCAGTGAGATACAAAAAGATGAACTGGCAAATCAGTTCAAAGTGGCAGAGCTTGAAAAATTTGAGGTCATTCCGCTTGGATTTGACCTGAGCCGGTTTACGGAAAATAAACAGGGAAAACGTAAGTCATTTCGGGAGAAATATAATGTCTCGGATGATGAGATAGTGATCAGTATAGTAGGTCGCCTCGTACCGATCAAAAACCATCCAATGTTTCTCAGGGCGCTGAAGATAGTCTCAGATAAAACGACAAAGAAGATCAGGGCATTTGTGATCGGTGATGGTGAGGAGCGACAGAATATCGAGAAAATGGCCACTGAGCTCGGATTGAAGTTTAACAATGCTGATCTGACCGAAAGGAACATCCTGACATTCACATCCTGGATCAAAGATGTGGACGTGTCGAATGCCGGCTCTGATATCATTGCCCTGACCTCGTTTAATGAAGGTACACCCGTGAGCCTCATTGAGGCCCAGGCATCGGGCAAACCTATCGTAAGTACCCGTGTCGGTGGCATAGCCAATATCGTAAAAGAAGGGGAGACTGCCCTGCTATGCGAATCTGATGATACAGATACTTTCGCAGCTCATTTGCTCAGGCTCATTGAGGATGACAAACTCAGGCATGAAATGTCTGACAGGGGTACGACGCATGTCATGGAGGGGTTTAGCCATCTCAGGCTGGCCAGGGATATGAGCGCACTGTATAGGAGATTGCTCAATCAAAAACAATAATGTGAACGCTTGGCCCATTATCTTTTGTGTAAATACACCAATTGTTGTAGGTTTGTCCTAATTATATGATAAAGAAAATACACTACTTTCTGGGAATTCTGCTGCTCTTCTCTGCATCTTCTTGTCGTACACTTTACCCAAACGAAATGTTTAACCAAAAAGATTACCAGTTCTTTGAGCTAGCCAAAAAGAAAGTAGAAGAATATGTGATCGAGCCGGGCGATGAAATGACCCTTGAGGTATACTCCAGAGATGGATTTAAACTCGTGGACGTTTTGGGGGGTGGTATGAGCAGTAGCGCAGGCTCCAGTGGCGGAGCTCCCACATCTGCTATCGCGACCGGCACGATCAGCACCAGCAGCGGAACGACAACTACCACCACTAAGCACACATATCTAGTTGATAAAGAGGGATTTGCCAAACTTCCGGTATTGGGAATGATGTATGTGAAAGGATATACTCAAAACGAGCTCGAAAATCAATTGGCGCAACGATACGCGGCACTCTTTGTCAATCCATATGTAGTTTTGAGAGTTTCAAACAGGAGGGTGTTTGTATTCAGAGGTGAGGTGGCATCAGTGGTCGAGCTCAACAATGCTATTACATCGCTGCCCGAAGTTCTGGCCAAAGCCGGAGGGCTTACTCGTCAGCTAAAGGCATATAACATCAAGATCATACGTGGTGACCTGGCTAATCCTCAGGTAAGGATCATAAATCTGTCTACCCTGGAAGGGCTCCGGACAGCAGACCTGATCATCCAGTCCAATGATATCATATACGTGGAGCAGAAGAGGACTGTGGTCAATGACGGACTCAACCTGGCCCTGCCTCTTGTGTCAGCTATTACCACCATGCTTACATTATTTGTTTTGCTGAAAACAGTCAAATAATCAAAATATTTGGAAAATAACCTCAATAATAATACCTCTCAGGGTCTTCAGACTAAAGAAGAAGAACTGTCTAACCCGTTGGAAAATTTCAACGTAGGGCTTTTTCTCTATGTACTTAATAAGTCGGTAGTATGGATCATTGTCATCACGATGATCACTATCCTGGCCTCTATCATGTATATCAGATATGCTCCACGTATATACCAGTCCTCTGCTACGATACTCTATGTCACTCAAAAGAACTCTCAAATATTAGGGGTAGATAAGATATCTCAGGAGCAGGACCAGGGGGAGATCAATCGCGAGATACAGCTGATCAGGTCGAGGTTTATGGTAGAGCGTATATACAACAAATTGCCTCTGAGGGTCGCCTACTTCAAAGAGGGCAAAACCAAACTGGTCTCTTCTGACCTGTATCTTTCGAGCCCATTCAGGGTAGAGGAGGTGCCAGGATATACCCGCATCGAAAACCAGCCGGTATACATCAATATCATCAATCAAAATTCATTTTCGATATCATACAATCATGGTAGTGGTGATTTTGAAAAAGTATACAATTTCGGCGATCTGGTCGTGACCCCCCTTTTTCGGGCCTATGTCAAAAAGAACCTGCGTAAGTTTTCCAGAGACAACCTCAGTGCAATCTATTACTTCAAGTTCATGGACAAAGATGATGTGATAGCCGATATCATAGACAAGACCAAGGTCAATAATCTGGATATAAAAACCAAGAGCGTCACGATCGTCTATGCTGACAAGAATGAGGAGAAAACTCAAAATATCACCCAAAGGCTCGCTGATGAGTTTATCCTGTATGATGTAGAGCACAAGCGCGAGAGCTTCTCCAGTATCCTTAAGTTCATAAGTGATCAGATAGATACCTTCTCATTGGGATTTGGCCAGTTTGAAGATTCAATATCACGCCTGAGGTCTACGAGCGGGTATGCAGATGAGACAGTGACCAAACAGCTCAGCGATGACAATGACCGGCTGGATGATCAGATCAAATTATTGAACTCTGACCTCATCACCCTGCGTTGGTTCAGGGAATTTATAGCCAATAACAAGAACCATGACAACATCCCGTTGGTACATTTTAAATCCGAGAACCTGAATTTTGATGATGCGATCACTGAGCTGAATAATCTGCAGGATGAGCGAAATACGGAGCTGCTCGATGTGACCCCGGATCACCCGCAGGTGAAACTATGGGATCAAAAAATTGAGGAGAGGCAAAGTGAATTGCTGCGCAATATCGACAATGTACTGGCTGCTACCATAGAGGAGACAGCAAAGATCAGTTCTGAATATACGGTAGTATCAAGCCGCCTGTTTAGGATGCCCCAGATCGAATCTGAGTTTAACAGGCTGGACAAGATCAGGGAGTCGAGAGAGAAATNNACTATCAGATAGCCAATGCCGGTGTGGTCTCTGATTATATCATTCTCTCAAAGGCATTCTACCCGGTCAAGCCGGTCTCTCCTCAGATCACCATCATCAGATTAGCGGGATTGCTGGTAGGCTTGCTGCTGGGCCTTATTCTGGTCATCATACGGTATGTACTGCACAAAACGATCATATCCATACAGGAGATATCTTATAAAAGCAAGGGGCCTATCCTCGGTATCATACCGAGCTACAATGAGGCATTGGAGCGATCTCAGATAGTGGTGACCAAAGATCCCAAGTCGACGATATCAGAGGCATATCGAGCACTCAGGTCCAATTTTCAGTTTATAGACAATTCGCCGGGGCCAAAAGTGATCTCTACCACATCTACCATACCTGGCGAGGGAAAAACATTTACTGCTCTCAATATCGCAGCTATCCTGGGTATGCTCGATAAGAAGGTCATCATCGTAGACTGTGACCTTCGTAAACCGAGGTTGAACAAGATATTTGAATCTGACAACTCCAAAGGGGTCAGCACCGTACTGAGCGGACAGACGAATGTAGAAGACTGTATCTTTCATACCAATATTGTCAATATAGATTTCATCCCGTCAGGCCCGGTACCGCCCAATCCGTCTGAGCTTATTTTGCTGCCTTCGCTTCATACTACCATCGAGCTCCTGAAGACCAAATATGACTTTGTGATCATTGATACACCACCGATCGGACTGGTGACTGATGCATTGGAGATATTGAGAATGTCAGATTATCCTGTGTATATCCTGCGGGCTGCTTTTTCCAATCGTTCGTTTATCCTCAATATCAATAAGCTGATAGATGACAATAAGATCACCAGGCTGTCCTGTGTATTGAATGACTTTGGCCGGGGTGCATCCAGTTATGGGTATTACTATGGCTATGGTTCGGGCTATGGCTATGGCTACGGCTATGGCTACGGCTATGGATATGGATATGGCTCGGCCCACGGCTATGGCTATTATGGCGATGATGAAAAGAATAAAAAGAGATTGCCATTCCTAAAACGTCTTTTTTCAAAAATGTAAGTAATGTTTTTTGAGTTAAAATATTCTGTACTCTTCTTACTCACTTTTTTTGTAGTGTGTGTGTTCTTTTCATTTCTTGTCAACTGGCTTTTTCTTAAATTATCATTCAATCTCGGTACCCGCAATAATGGCGAGCTACAGCAGGAGAGGTGGGCAGCAAATGTGAAACCTGCCATTGGCGGATTGTCTTTCTTTATAGTGTTTCTTATTTCGATCTCTATCATTGGCATATTGCCGCGTGAGAACCCTCTTTTTCTGGACAAGCATCTGATGGGTATCATGGCTGCATCGAGTTTGGGTTTCATCCTGGGCCTGGCAGATGATGCATACAATACAAATCCCCTGGTCAAATTTATCGGNNCAGTTGTCCTGTGCATTTATTCTCATTCTGTCAGACGTATATATCAAGGCTGTGGGCATACCGGCCATTGATTTTGCTCTTACAGTATTCTGGGTCATAGGCTTGATGAACTCTATCAATATGCTCGACAATATGGATGCGATCACTACCTCTATCTCTATCAGCATCATCACCGGCCTGATCGTAGTGGTGTTTGTCAAAGACCTGCATATCAATAATTTTAATCTCGTGATGATGGTAGGGGTACTCGGGGGCTTGTTTGGTTTTTTATATTTCAACTGGCACCCGTCCAAGATATTCATGGGAGATACAGGCAGTCAGTTTCTGGGTGTTTTTTTGGCAGCCTGCGGTATAGAATACCTCTGGGGATACAAAGACCACAACGGCCAGATCCTGGAGCTGAAACAGTTTGTAGTACCCATGCTTATGTTTATCGTCCCGCTGATTGATACCATTACTGTCACAGTACGCAGGTTAATGCGTAAACAGTCTCCTTTCGTGGGAGGCAAAGACCATATTACACACATGCTGTTTTACTTTGGTTTCAAGGAGCGCAAAGTGGCCCTTATTCTTATCTCCATCTCCCTCACCTCGATCCCGATAAGTGTAGTGCTCCTTAGCGGTGCCATTGAGTGGACGGGTATGGTGACATTCGCGGCTTTTGCCTATTTCGCGGTCGTGTTTGCAGGTATGCAGATCATTTATAATATAGGCGCCAAAAGAAAAGAGGCAATAATGGCTGCGCAGCTTAAAGAGCAGGCATAGAAACCAAGCTTCCGGAAATATGAAAGGGCTTCCGTTAAGAAGCCCGTTTCACCCTAAAACCACCTTAAAAAATTTATTTATTATCGTTTATGCTATCTCAATTAATATGACAGTTATATGACATTTGCATTATGTGATGGTTTAAGACAGGTGATTTTCTTTTTTGTTAAAAATGAAACCGGTCTTAACTTCGGCTGGGAGCGGGTTTCCATCGGCGGAGATGTGATGGCTCTATGCAACTCATACCGGGTTTGACCTGTCTCTATTTCATATATGTTTAGGACAGGCATTTAGGGGGTGATGGCATTTTGATATAATAAATTAACTTTGCAGTCCTTTTTTTTAAGATTTTGAAAAGATATACACTATCCTTCTTATTGGTTTTCATTTGCGGTTTTTNNTCGGCCGTAGCTTCCCACATCGTAGGCGCTGAACTATTCTATGACTATCTGGGAGGCAATAATTACCGGATCACGCTCAGGCTATATAGAAATAATTCGCCATTATGCACCCAATGTGCTGCGTATGGCAATCCAGAATATGTACAGATATTTGACGCTTCGGGAAACTATATAGATTCGGTAGCAATGGCGGAACCCACTCCGACCAATATTCCGTCTAATATTACTAATCCATGCCTCATACCAGATACGACGATTAATATTCAGCAGGCATTTTATACAGCGACATATAATTTTCCTCCGATCCCGGGAGGCTATACTTTGGTATATCAGCGATGCTGCAGAAACTCAGCCATTCAAAGCATTCCGACCGGTACCGGTGCCACCTATGTAGCGCATATTGCCAATGACAGTTTCCCGGTCAATAGCAGCCCGAGGTTCTCGCAGCTGCCACCATTATTTATCTGTGCCAATTCCTATCTGCAGTTTGACAACTCTGCCACAGATCCTGATGGCGACTCATTATCTTATTCGCTGGTCAATGCCCTGCAAGGGGCTAATCAGACATGCCCCGATCCGAGCCCGAGTGGTGGTGGCGGTGGCTGTCCCACCTGGGCATCTGCTCCGCCCTATATATCTGTACCGTATTATTCGCCATATAGTGCCACTAATCCTACCAATAGCCCCGCTAACTCAGGCGACCTTCAGATAGATCCGGTCACAGGCCTGCTGACAGGTATACCAAACCAGGTCGGGATATTCGTAGTAGCTGTAGCTGTGTCGGAATTTCGCAATGGCGTATATATAGATCAGACGGTTCGTGACTATCAGTTTAATATTGTGACCTGTGATATCCCGACGGTCAATCTGATCTATCTGCCGGGTACATTTAATCCTGCTAACAATTATGGTATTTATCAATTGGATTGCAATACCCAGACCGTCAATTTCAATCAGGTCAATTTCTATAACCCGCCACCGACCAATGTGCCATTGACCTATTCATGGAATTTTGGTATACCGGGATCTACTACCGACACCTCATCCCAGCAGTATCCGGTATTCACCTATCCCGATACAGGCACTTATTTTGTCACAGTAGTGGTATCAAAGACGCAAGGCGGACAGGGCTGCTATGATACTGCCCATGCGCTGGTGGTGATCTATCCGACACTTACTGCCGGTTTTACTTACAAGGCCGGATGTCAGGATTCGGCAGTAGTATTTACAGATCAGTCTGTATCTACTACTTCTCCGCTCAATTCATGGAGCTGGAACTTCGGAGACGGACAGAGCAGTCCACTTCGCAATCCGACACATCTCTATGCCAGTCCGGGCACTTATATTGTTTCGCTTACGGTAGGCAATGTCGTGGGCTGTCAGGATGTTCATACCGACACGATAGTAGTAGAGCCCGATCCTGTGGCCAATTTTACCACGGCATCACTATGTGTATTTGATACAGCACGTTTTACATACACTGGCTCAAGTCCTGTGACCAATTATTACTGGAACTTTGGCAACGGAACAACCAGCACCCAGCAGAATCCGACGGAAGTATATACAACTACCGGCAATCAGAATGTCACTCTGGTTACGGTAAATTCATTCGGCTGCAGGGATACCCTGATCAAGCCGCTTCAGGTGAATCCGCTACCTGTCATCACGACATCTCCTACCGTCACGATATGCCCCTCCACTACTACACAGCTTTCAGCATCGGGTGGAGTGACTTATGTGTGGTCTCCGGGCAGTACACTCAGTGATTCTGTTATTAGTAATCCCATCGCCAGCCCAGCAGCTACTACTACCTATGTGGTCACCGCTACTGATGCCAATGGCTGTACCAATAAAGACTCCGTGATCGTTACACTCTTTCCCGCACCACAGATCAGTGCAGGGCCGGATACCTCTGTATGCTATGCGGGAGCTAATTTTCATACCAGTGTGCAGCTTAATGCTACCGGGGGTGTATCTTACGTGTGGACACCGAATGTTGCGTTGTCGAGTACTACCATCGCTAATCCAATAGCAAGCCCTACAGCAAATCAAACATACTATGTGACCGGGACTGATGTTAACGGCTGTATAGGTGTGGACTCAGTGACAGTATTCGATCTCAATCCGGCACTCAATCTGATCGTCAATCCTGATACAGCGATATGTGATTTCGACACTATCACGCTTAATGTATTAAGGCAAGGTGATTCATACTACAATTGGTCGCCTAATATCGGCATCAGCGATCCTAATGCCAATAGCCCGGACTTCTTTCCTAATACCACGACTACGTATATTTTCACAGTACAAAACTACTGCTATACCAAGAGTGATACCGCTACGATCACTGTGCATCCGCTACCACCGGTCGCGACACAAGGCATAGACTCGGTCTGTATAGGTGGCAGTGATACACTCATCGCTACGGGGGCCGCTACATACGTTTGGCAACCTGATCCGACCTTGTCCAGCACTACTATCTCAGATCCGATAGCCACACCGACAGTGACAGATATATACTATGTCACAGGTACAGATACATTCGGATGCAAGAAGAAAGATTCTGTACTCGTTTATGTATTTCAGCCGCCTACAGTAGGTATAGGGCCTGATACAGCCTATATCTGTCAGGGCAAACCGATCCAGCTGATAGCAACAGGTGGAGTAGACTATCAGTGGGTCGCTGATAATACGCTCTCATCACTCACGGTCGCAAACCCGATCGCCACACCGACAGATACTACATGGAATTATGTC
>PLSN01000362.1 GCA_003165135.1 Bacteroidota bacterium | reverse complement strand
GAAATAAAAGACTTGCTGGCATATATGAAGCTTGCCATCAATCACTATGATGAGGAAGCGCTAAAACGTGTGATCAACTATCCTGTGCGCGGTATCGGACAGACTACAGTAGATAAGATCATTATTTTCGCAGCCAATACAGATAAGCGTCCTTGGGATGTGATGGAGAATATTGACCTGTATGATTTTCCATCTCGTACCAAGAACCTCATCTATGAGTTTGTTATCATGATAAAGTCTTTTGCGGCTTTGTCAAAAGAAAAGACCGCCTTCGATCTGGCATCTCACATTGGTAAAACAACAAAGCTTGTCGCTGAACTATACAATGACAAAACAGTCGAAGGCATCGCCCGTTATGAGAATATCCAGGAGTTACTCAATGGTATCAAGGAGTTCGTGGAGGAAGATGTAGTGACTGAAAATGAAGAACTGGCGCAGGACAGGACATTGGGTTCATATCTCCAGAATGTGGCTTTGTATACGGGAGATGACAAGGATAAAGATAACATTGACACGGTGAAGATGATGACCATTCATTCCGCTAAAGGGCTTGAATTCCCGGTGGTATATGCAGCAGGTATGGAGGAAGGTTTGTTTCCTTCATCGCAGTCTTTGTATTCGCAGGAAGATCTGGAGGAAGAAAGACGGCTATTTTATGTAGCGATCACACGTGCGGAGAAAAAGCTTTTTCTCACCTATGCTACCTCCCGATATAAATATGGCAATATCCAGTATAGTGAGGCATCACGCTTTCTCAATGAGATACCGGAGAATATCATGAGCCTGTACGGACAACAGCAGCCAAAGGCTCAGCAGCCTATCCAGCGGCTTGAGGGCTGGGGCAAAAGTATCTACCCAGAACCCGCTCCTAAACCTATTGCTACGCCTGTTATTACATCCACTGATCCATTTATACCCGATGATGCTTTCACTATACAAAATGGCATGGACGTACGCCATGAGAAGTTTGGCGATGGCAAAGTGACCGCGATGGAAGGTGCAGGTACCAATAAGATCGCGACCATCTTTTTCCCTAATTTTGGGGAGAAGAAAATAATGCTTAAATTTGCTAAGCTGAAGATCCTAAGTTGATCTGAAGGTAAGACCTACTCCATCCCTGGTCCTTTATTTTCAGATATCTGCACTTACTCTTCACTACTTTACTTATTCTGCCATTTGGCAGCCTTTTTAGTATTTATTTATTTCAGTAAAAATGTCTCCTAAAACTTTATGTATGCTCGTATGAGCGGCTGAGTGGAGATCAAAAAATGAACATAGAACCAGATCTGTCAAATATGGACTATAATACATCCAGAGAAAAAATCACCCTCGCCGAATATGGCAGGCACGTGAAACGCATAGTAGACAACTGTGTGAAGATAGAAGACCGCGCACACCGCAATCAGACTGCCCTCGAGATCATCGAGCTGATGGGCCAGCTGAACCCGCACCTGCGCAATGTCGAGGACTTTCGCCACAAACTGTGGGACCACCTCTTTATGATCAGCGAGTTCAAGCTCGATGTAGACTCTCCGTATCCGAAGACCACTAAATCTCAAATCATCGAGAAACCTGAGCCGCTGGAATACCCTCAGACGAGAATCAAGTTCCGCCATTATGGCAAGAACGTGATAGCGCTCGTGGAGAAAGCCAAAAAAGTAGAGGACCCTGAGAAACGTGCAGCATTTGCGCAGTGCATAGGCAACTACATGAAGCTGACTTACCAGAACTGGAACAAGGAAAATACGAATGACGAGATCATCAAGAATGACCTGCGTATCATTTCTAAAGATGAACTGAGCCTAAGTGTAGAGGACAGCATCAGCGAACTCTCACGTGCAAATCGCCAGAATAATCCAAGACAGTTCCAGAATAAAGGGAATAACAATAACCGGAACAACAATAACAACAACCGGAATAACAATAATAATAACCGGAACAACAATAACAACAACCGGAATAACAATAATAATAACTTCCGTAAGCCGTATAATAAAACCAGAAACCCTAATGAAGGGCCGAAATAGTACGTACTAGGATTTTTGGGATTTAAGGATAATAGGATGAATTCACTTTAAAGTCAATTGAGGTATAGATAATATGAAACATGAGGAGTTGACGCATAAAATTATCGGATGTGCCATGAAAGTTCATACAACTCTGGGTAGCGGATTTCAGGAAGTCATTTATCAGCGTGCATTAGATATTGAAATGAGTAAACAGCGTTTGACATTTGCCAGAGAGCTGGAAATGACAATTTTTTATGAAGGAATTGATATTGGTACGCGGAGGGTGGACTTTTTTGTGGAAGACAAAATCATGCTGGAATTAAAGGCTGTTTCCGTTTTGAACGATGCCCACCTTGCTCAGGCTATCAATTATCTGGAGGCGTATAATATGCCTTTAGGATTGTTAATAAATTTTGGAAGTAAAAGTATGGAGCATAAACGGGTGTATAATACCAGACATCCTGATAATGCAGAATACAGTAAGACTAGGATTATTACGGATTAAAAGATTATAGGATTTTTGAGCTAAAATTAATCGTTCATACTATTTTCAAAATCCTACAATCATTAAATCTTATAAATCCTAGTAAAGACATTGAATTAATTAATACCCCGTATCAGGCGATGCGGGGCTAAACTATTTTGAAAATATCTGATGAAGATCGAAGAACTCATAGAAAAATACACGACCTCAGAGGGTCTCAGGCATTTGACCGAGCTACTGAAAGAATCAGAAGCGGACATCACACTGTCCGGGCTCACAGGTTCGCAAGAATCGTTTGTTGCGGCAGCGGCTTTTAAAATGACCGACTACAACCACCTTTTCATTATCGGCGATAAGGAGGAAGCAGCTTATTTTCAAAATGACCTGACCTCTATTCTCCCTCATAAGGATATTTTCTTTTTCCCGGATTCCTTTAAACGCCCGCAGGCTTTTGATGAGCTGAATAATACCAATGTCATGCTCCGTGCAGAGACTGTGAACAGACTTTCACATCCATCGTCTCGCGCAGAGCTGGCAGTGACCTATCCCGAAGCATTATTTGAGAAAGCTGTCAAAAAAGAAAAACTCGAAGAGCAAACCCTACGCCTCAAAGCGGGTGAATCGCTCGATATAGACTTCATGATAGATTTGTTGGTAGAATTTGAGTTTGACCGAGTGGATTTCGTGTATGAGCCAGGCCAGTTTTCTATTCGCGGCGGCATCATAGATATTTTTTCTTTTGGAAATGAACTCCCATATCGCGTCGAGCTTTTTGACAAGGATATAGAATCCATAAGGACATTCGACCCCAATACGCAACTTTCTACTAAGAAGATCTCCAGTGTCACCATCGTACCAAACGTACAGACCCATTTCACCAACGAGAACAAGGCTTCCGTCTTCGAGGTCTTTACTGATAATACCATCATCTGGGTCAAGGATATGCAGTTGCTATTGGACAAACTGGATGAGTGCATGACAAAGGCGGATAAGTTTCAAAAGAACTTAAAAAACTATACAGACCTTGATGAGCGCCATCCACTCCGTGAGGGCGAGGCTAGTCAGGTGTTTGTTTCATCCGGTGACATTATCAAACTGCTCAAACGATTTCGCATCATCGAGTTTGGTGGCAGCAATTTTTATCAGACGGATAAAAAGGTCGTGTTCAAGTCCAGGCCGCAACCTTCTTTCAATAAGAATTTCGAACTGCTCATTCAGGACCTGAAGGCCAATGATGAAAAAGGCGTGACCAATCTGGTCTTTTCAGAAAACCCTAAACAGATAGAACGTTTCTATGCGATATTCGAAGACCTCAAAGCCAAAGTGTCTTTCACTCCGGTTTACATTTCGATTCATAATGGCTTTATCGACCTTGACCTGGATATAGTATGCTATACCGATCACCAGATCTTCAACCGCTATCATAAATATAACCTTAAGCAGGGCTTCTCGCGTGATACACAGATGCTGCTAAAGACCCTGCGCGAGCTGAAGCCTGGCGATTATGTTACACACATAGATCATGGGGTGGGAGTCTATTCGGGCCTGGAAAAGATCGAAGCAGGCGGGCAGATACAGGAAGCGGTGCGGCTCATATACGCCGGCAATGACATACTCTATGTAGGCATTCAGTCCCTGCACAAAATATCTAAGTATGTTGGCAAAGAAGGCGAAGCTCCACGAGTACATAAACTCGGTACAGACACCTGGGCAAACCTCAAAAAGAAAACCAAGAAGCGGATCAAGGAAATTGCTTTTGATCTGATACAGCTATATGCCAAACGCCGTACTCATAAGGGTTTTGCTTTCTCAAAAGACAACTATATGCAGACCGAATTGGAGGCTTCATTTATGTATGAAGATACTCCCGATCAGGCCAAGGCGATCGATGATGTCAAGCGTGATATGGAGCGTTCATCGCCGATGGACCGGCTCGTATGTGGCGATGTAGGTTTTGGAAAAACAGAAGTAGCCATTCGTGCTGCTTTCAAGGCAGTCCTGGATGGTAAGCAAGTTGCTGTGATGGTACCAACCACGATCCTTGCGATGCAGCATCAGAAGACTTTTAAAGAGCGTTTGTCAGAATTTCCGGTAGAGATCGATTATCTGAACCGGTTTAAAAGTGCCAAAGAGAAAAAGGAAACACTTCAGCGCCTCGCCGATGGCAAGATAAATATCATAGTCGGTACGCATGGCCTGGTGGGCAAAACAGTAAAGTTTAAAGACCTCGGTCTGATGGTCATAGATGAGGAACAGAAATTTGGTGTACAGGTCAAAGAAACACTCAAAGAACTCAAAGCAAACATTGACTGTCTCACACTCACTGCCACACCTATCCAGCGAACAATGCAGTTCTCGATGATGGGCGCGACTGACCTGAGCAATATCAACACTCCGCCACCAAACAGGCAGCCTATCACTACTGAAGTGCATACGCTCAATCCTGATATCATTAAAGAGGCAATAGAGTTTGAGGTATATCGTGGTGGTCAGGTCTTTTTTATTCATAACCGCGTCAAGGATATTGCCGAGGTTAAGACCATGCTGCATAAGATAGTGCCTAATATAGACATAGGGGTAGCACATGGACAAATGGAAGGCAACAAACTCGAAGAAGTGCTGCTACAGTTCGTCAATAAACAATTTGATGTACTTCTTGCTACGAATATCATCGAAGCAGGTATAGACATTTCAAATGCCAATACAATTATCATAAATAATGCACATCAGTTCGGTCTCAGTGATCTGCATCAGCTTCGTGGTCGTGTTGGTCGTTCAAACAAACATGCTTTCTGCTATCTCTTTGCTCCATCTAAGCACAGCCTCACACAGGAGGCACGTCAGCGCCTCAAGACCATTGAGGAGTTTGCCGATCTGGGTAGTGGCTTTAACATCGCTATGCGTGATATGGACATTCGTGGCGCAGGTAATCTCCTTGGCGGCGAGCAGAGTGGCTTTATAGCCGAGATAGGATATGATGTGTATCACAAAATACTCGATGAGGCAGTGCGCGAATTGAAAGAAACTGATTTCAAAGAACTCTATGCTGAGGAACTGAAGAACGATCATGAATATGCTAAAGAATGCACTATAGAAACCGATCTGGAGATGCTGATACCGGATGAATATGTCCGCAGCTCGGCGGAACGGATGCTGCTTTATAAAGAACTAAATGAAGTCAAGAACGAGGAAGAGCTCAAAGAGTTTGAAGATAAGATCACTGACCGTTTTGGCAAAGTGCCGAAGCAGATCTATGAGCTCTTTAACGGCGTACGGCTGAAATGGATAGCTACTAAGCTGGGCATGGAGCAGCTTATCATCAAGAACAAGCACATACGCTGCTATTTCATCTCCAATCAACAAGCCGCATTTTATAAATCCGAAGCTTTCTCCCGTATCATGCTATATGTACAACAGCATAAAAAAGGCATTTACCTTCGCGAAACAGAAAAATTTCTTGTACTGCACATAGAGAGCATCACCTCAATGAAAGCTGCATCGCACAAGCTAAAAGAGGTGAGTGAATTCGTATATGGTAAAGAAAGCGCCGAAGTTCCTGCCCAATAAAAAGCCCTGCTTATAATTACAAGCAGGGCTGAAATATTTTAATCGGATTATATTATCGCGCTATCGCTATACGGTTAGTGATCGAACTGGTGCCATCCGACACGGTCACAAGATAAATACTGGATGACAGGCCAGCAACTGATATCTGAGTCGACGTAGTATTTATGTTTCCCATAGTCACACTCCTGCCCGTGAGGTCAGTGATGGTATATTGTGTGCCTATCAGTTCGTTATTTACAGTCAATGTAAAGGCATCAGTGGCTGGATTCGGTGCTATCTTTACAGAAGCGAGATCATAAAGATTGGTCAAACCCAAATTGATCACAGCATAAGAAGAAGAAGTGCCGATGCATCCATTTACATCTCCCACCTGTACCGTAAAATTACCATCGTTATGATTCATTCCGTATGTGCTGTTTGTCGCTCCCGCTATCAGTACTCCATTATTATACCATTGATAGCTGGTGCCGGCAGACGCGATAAGCGTATCTCCATTTCGGGCAATAGTAGGCGTAGACAAAGGTGAACATTGGCCTATCGTAGTAAAATACTGTATAAACCCGCAACCAAAATCATCATGATAGTTCCCATTGCCGGGGTTATTACCATTCAGAGTAAGTTCTGCATTACCATTGTTATAATCCAATACCTTGAAATAACCTGCACTATATCCGTTGTAGCCGACCAAAAATTGCCAGTTCAAACCATAGCACTGGAGTGTCGATACAGTGAGTGTATAAAAACTGTTTGTATTCAATGTCACGGTATCATAATATGTAGTTGCCACATTGGTATTATTGCGAGATGCCACTATGTTGTTATTCTGGTCAGTGATCTGCCAACTGGCGTCTGCAGGGTTTTGGCCCAGGTTCCCATTCGCGCTCAGTGTGCTGGTCAGCATCTTTACGAGAAAGGTAGACGGCCATGTCGGGGCTACAGAAAAGTCAGAAGTGATGGTGTCATTACTCTGGTCATTGTCCTGCTGTCCATTCACCTGCTGAATCTCAGCTATGAAACCAAATGTACCCGAGTTGCCCCCCTCCGATAAATTCGTTAGTGCATTTAAAGCCGGCAAAGTAATAGTAGTATCATGCAGCGGGGCCAATGTGCCAAGCCAGATATATTGCGTCATAGCAGAATCCTTCACCCCATAGTTGAAAAGTATGGAGTTAATCGTAGTTCCTCCTGTATTGCGCACTTTTACTACAGGTGCACTGGCACGTGGGTTCTCTCTTCGGTAAAACTCAAATTTGGTCGGAGCTACCACATCCTCCAGAGAGGCATCTAGGGCTTTATTGTAGCCTCCATAATAAAATGCACTGGTGGCTATTTTATATATCCCGAAATATTTAAGCCCGTCATAACTGTCATCAAAACTGAGGCCCACAGTACCGGGGCTGCCGGCACTAAATCCTGATAATGGATATTGCGCTATATCCAAGCGGCCGCCAGGACACCAGTTTCCTGCCCTGTAATCCAGCCAAGTGCCTCCCTGCGGATAGATTTCGCTCATGCCGCAGTTAATATTCATATTATACTGCGCCACATTATTCCCATTAGATGAGATGGTATATGCGTGCCCTACTCCGGTATAGTCAAATTCGCAGCATCCGGTAGCACTATCTGCACCATGACCGGTGATGGCCATTTTCATTTCAGTAGATTGGCCACCTGCAGGAGGTGTGATAGAATATGGATGCAGATTGCTGTCTATAGGATTAGCTGGATCACCATAAGTGTACGTAGCATTCCACAGCTTACTATAGCCTAGTACGTTTCTCTCAGGGGTACCTTCTATGAAAGCAAATTTGACATCACCCGTAAATCCCCACGAATACCCTGAGTAAAATATCTGCATGGTAGCTGAATCATGTAGTATCGGATAGTAATCTGTGACATCAAATATATAATGCTGCTGCCAGGTCGTCGAGTAGCCTGGCGTGCCTGCTGTGGCAAAAGGAGTGATAAATCTGGCCAGTTCCAGTGTATCTCCCGCGGGAGTCATGACATAGTTCTCGACATCATAATCCCATTGATGGCAATATTGAGAACCTGCCGGGCAGTTATATTCGCCGATAGTGATGATGATGTATATTTTTCGATAGGTCCCCGACAGGCTGGGAAAAACCACACCTGTATCATAAGCTCCGTAATGAGTAAAGTCCCCGTGAAATGACTGCACCCATGTTGTATCTCCAACATTCGCATTGACAGTATAAATGAGTGAAAAGGTCGCGATAACAAAAAGGTAAAACTGTTTCTTCATTTTGATGATTTTTTCTTTATAATCCAAAGATGTAAAATATATCAAAGCCATAGTAAAATATGGCAACAAAAAACGAAATAATAAGAAGGGCAAAATCAGATGAGGATCACAAATACCTCTCTTTGATCACACCCAGATGGTGGCCCTCATGACCGGGTATAATAAAGCCCAATGCCCTGACCGATATTTCCTTGCCGTTTGCTATACCGGTGCGAAGGCTCATTTCCGGCGTGACATTCCTATAGAACTCTATCGTGGACCTCCTGAGTGCATGATATTCATCCAGCAGGCTCTGCAGGCTCCTTTGCGATGCATTTGATGCAGGTATATACTCATCTTCATCAAATCCGGGAAGCGGTGTCTTATCATTTCGCGAAAACCTCAGGGCCCGGCAGGTAAATACCCTCTCGACATCCATCAGGTGAATAATAATTTCTTTTATGGTCCACTTGCCTTCCGCATAACGGTAGTTGAGTTTCTCTTCCGAAAGTGACTGCATTAATTGGACCAATTCCTTTTCTCCATTTTTTAATGCCCCTATCAGGTCATCTGTATTTACCTTGCTGATATAGGTTTGATAATATGGCGCATACTCATTTGTATCTGGCCTCGCTATATTTTTCTGCTCCATTTCTGTTTATCAGGTTTATGTTTACAAGATAATATTAAATAAATATTTCGCTTAATGGCATAAAAAAAGCGCACATGACTGTGCGCTTTTATGATACTTTATTGTATTACTTCTAAGATTTGCCCTTGTTAGTGCCCAGCCGCTGCTTTTTGAAAAGTTGGCTTACCAGCATCAGGTGCTGCATTTTTGGGTTTTGCCGATTCTTCAATTCCCATAGCAGATGCTTTGTAAAAAGTTGGCTTACCAGCATCAGGTGTTGCATTTTTGGGCTTTGAGGATTCTTCTATTCCCTTAGCAGATGCTTTTTGAAAAGTTGGCTTTTGTTCCTCCTGAGCTGAAAGGGTAACTCCAATTATTATAAATAAAAAAAACAAAACATTTTTTTTCATATGTACTGATTTTAAAATTCTACAGCCGTAATAGCTCTACTAAATTGATTAGGATAGCTGACCGGTGTACAAAAAATTTCTGTTTGATTTCCTGTCAATACAGGAATGATCTCCCACTGTAAAGTAAGGGTATGAGAGGCACCGGCTGTGATAGTCACCAATTGCGAGTATGCAATACTGAACACGCCACTTATATCACCAAATGGGTCGATGGTCACACCAGGGGCGCTTGAACCGCCTATCGCTGTACCATCCAACAAAAGTCTAACTGCTATCTGTTGTCCTGAGGGGGTATTAGCGACGTTTGTCCATCCCGAGAGAGTAAAACCTACCATAAGATTAGTTTTAACAGAGGTGAAAGTCAGAGTAGTGCCTGTACTGGTCCAGTTTACCGCAGTAGTATTGATATCTGTAGTACCATTTGCTACGTGAGGTATTACCGTAGGTATTGTGGCAGTCAGTGTTCCTGCACAATCTGTAGATGATAGTATATTAGTAGTTTCGCTGTATGTCAGAGCTGTATTGCTGCATGTAGGACCAGTCGGACCGGTCGGGCCTGAACCAGAAGGTCCAGTAGGACCCGTGACTCCGGTTGTGCCATTCGTTCCGTTAGTTCCATTAGTTCCTGCCGCACCTGTTGGACCCGCTGCACCATTAGTTCCGTTTGTTCCAGCTGCACCTGTTGGGCCCGCTGCGCCAGCAGGACCAGTTGCACCATTTGTTCCATTGGTACCGTTCGTTCCGGCAGCGCCTGTAGGACCAGTTGCACCGTTTGTTCCATTAGTACCGTTAGTTCCCGCAGCACCAGTAGGACCAGCTGCTCCTGCTGCGCCTGTAGGACCCGCAGGACCTGTTGCACCGTTTGTTCCATTAGTACCGTTAGTTCCCGCAGCACCAGTAGGACCAGCAGCGCCCGCAGGACCTGTTGCACCGTTTGTTCCATTAGTTCCGTTTGTTCCAGCAGCTCCTGTAGGGCCTGCTGCACCCGCTGCCCCAGTAGGACCGGCAGCGCCAGCAGGACCAGTAGCACCATTTGCTCCAGCAGGGCCTGTTGCTCCATTTGTTCCGTTTGTTCCAGCAGCTCCCGTAGGGCCAGCAGCACCAGCAGCGC
>PLSN01000080.1 GCA_003165135.1 Bacteroidota bacterium | reverse complement strand
AAGAAGGGTGATAAAGGATGTTAAAACATGGGAATTGGGTGGTTTGAATTGCTTGAGCGCGCGTGTCGCGGTTCCTGACTATCTCAAAAGCACACGCGGTACGCGTGCGCTAGCGAGGGAGCTGAATGGTTATTTGTCTTTAGGAACCACGCCTTTACCATTACACCTTGTACATCGTCCAGTTTCATTACACTTTTTACATGGTTCATCATACTTCCCTATCTTTTCGATTTTTCCTTTTCCTTTGCAGATTTGACAATTGCCAGTCCCATTACAAGCTGGACAATCTTTCATTTGTTGAGCCANNATATCAAAGATATAGTTAAATTTGTAATCGAAAAATTTATCACTTTCGATAAAATAAAACAATGTTGTTGATAGATGATCTAATTATGAAGTGAAAGCCCTTTTTATGTTATCACATACTATAAGGAACTGGAACGCCTGGGGCGTCTTCGTTACAAACGAGGACGAGATGGGGATTAACCATAATTAATTACATATATTGCATTTATAAAATAGAAAAATGGATGCAAGGTTTAAAATTATTGAACCGTTAGCTGGGCAAGGTGGTTTTGGCAAAATCGATAAAGCTACTGATACAGCATTAGAACGAGATGTGGCTATAAAGACACTTGATCCCCTTTTTAGGGATATTGAAAGTAACGATATTGAAAGATTTAGAAGAGAAGCAAAAACGCTGGCTGCCCTTTCTCATCCCAATATTCCTGCCATTTACGATATAGATTTCAAGCCTGACGAAAAAGAGTTCAAACTTATTTATGCATGGATTGAAGGCATATCACTCAGGAAATATCTTACAGATACTGGGATTCTCTCATTAGGCGATGTAAAAAAATATTTTGGAAATATTTGTTCAGCGCTATCACATTCCCATGCCAAAAATATTATCCACAGAGATATTAAACCCTCAAACCTGATTGTTACTAGTAATCAAGAAAATTGCTATTTAGTAGATTTTGGTATTTCGTTGACGACAAAAGACATTGAAAGACTTACTGATGGGAGTGGGATAGGAACGCCGGGATATATGTCACCTGAACAAGAAAGTAATCAAGAATTAGACGGATCAAGTGATGTATATTCATTGGGTATTGTTTTGTACGAATGTCTTTGTGGTACAAGACCATTGGTAGGAGAATATAAGCCACTTAGTACTATCAACGAAGCAATTCCTCCTGCTATTGACAACTTAATTAGAGATAGCATTTCAGTCAGAGAGAAACGAATTAATACTGTTGATGAATTTTGGTCAAGACTTAATCAAGCATTAAGACCGAGCTCAAATATCGGCTCAACATTTTCGCAAGGCGTTCTTTCGGAAATTATCACCTCACTTCAATCATTCAATCATGTCTCTTTTAATAATCTACCTGCTGGACAAAAGATTTTATTAATGACGAGATTAAAAACTCTAATTGCAACAGATGATTATAGACTGCGAAACCCGACTGCGTCTTTTCTTCAGGCCCTATTAAAAATTTGCGGTAGATTAGCTGAAAACGATTTTCGGCCAATAGTATCCAATAGTATCAAATATGGGTTTGAAATGAAATATGGCGAAACGTGGGTAGGCAATCCATCAATTAGACAAGAACTTGCTAATTTAGTATTAACCGCTGAACAAAGGCAGCACAAAATATTGGCTGAAGAAATTTTAGGTTTTCTCAGCGATAAAGATCTTCCGAATAAGGAAGAATGGTTTTTGTTTGATATGAAAAGTATTTTACAAAATTTACTTGCTAACGAACTTTGTGAGGAAGAAATCGCGGTTAAACTTGGAGATGTATTAGAGCACGTTCTTATAGAGTGTTATAAGGAACGGAAAATTAAAGCAGCTTAATAATGAGCTGTCCCTATCTGGCGCGAGTGTTTTCCACTCGTGCCCTCACTATGGCTAGATTCTACATGCACTGATCCTATATAATCACCCCGTCATAAATACTGGTTATCTTCAATCTGCTTTCCTTCTCCCCATCTGGCGCGAGTGTTTTCCACTCGTGCCCTCATGAGGCCGAATACAAGCACGAGTGAAAAACACTCGCGCTAAAGCTAGTTACCTTTGCTTTGTATTTCATCTTCAAATTTTCAAATCAGCACATTTGCACATTATTTAGTATGAAACTCACCACTATCCTATTCTTATCACTCATTTCATTTACCATCATGGCGCAATCAAGCTTTGATATAGAGGGCCACCGCGGCTGCAGGGGTTTATATCCTGAGAATACCATACCCGCCTTCATCAATGCGGTCAAGCTCGGCGTCAATACACTGGAGATGGACATCATCGTGAGTAAGGACGGTCAGCTCGTCATCTCTCATGATCCATATATGAATGACGTAATATGCAGTAATCCAGATGGCACACCAGTGACCGCCGAACAGACCGACAAGCTCAAAATATACACCCTCACCTATGATGAGATAAAAAAATACGACTGCGGCATGAGGCCCAATCCGAAGTTCCCCGATCAGGTCAAAATGCATGTCTATAAGCCTCGCCTGGTCGATGTGATAGATAGTGTAGAGAAATACATCAAAGACCATAACCTGCCTCCGGTGCATTACAATATCGAAACTAAATCCACTGTGAAGGGCGACGATATCAATCACCCCAAGCCTGCGATATTTACGAAGCTGTTTTATGATGTGATCAAGTCAAAAGGTGTCGCTGACAAATGCATATTGCAGTCGTTCGACCCGCGCACACTACAGGTCATCCATCGTGTAGATCCGACTGTCGCTACTGCCTTATTGGTAGAAAATCTCGACGGCCTTGACAAGAACTTACAAGTATTAGGCTTTAATCCCACCATCTATAGCCCCGAGTATCTTTTGGTCAATAAAAAACTCATCGCTAAATGCCATGCACTTGGTATCAAGGTCCTGCCTTGGACAGTAAATGATGAAAAGAAAATGGTCTCCCTAAAGAAGAGTGGCGTTGATGGATTGATATCGGATTATCCGGATAGGCTTATCAAAGTATTAAGATAAAACACCTCTCCCGGCCTCTCCAAAGGAGAGGTGGAATACAAATAACTATTCATTTATGAAAGTACTCATCATCGGTTTTGGAAATATGGGCAGGACGTATGCCAGAGGTTTCCTGTCGTCGCGTTTCGTCAGTCCGCAGGACCTGTATATACTGGACAAGGTCTCACAGCAGGCCGAGGCTGCCGTCATCAATATACCCGAGGACCACATCCACTACGAGCCGGGCGACTATATCACCGATGCTGACATCATCATACTGGCGGTCAAGCCGCAGGATTTTCCGCCGCTGGCTGCCGGCATCAAACCTTTCATCCGTCCACATCAGGTCATACTATCTGTCATGGCCGGTGTGCGCGTCGCAAGTATCATCGAGTCTACAGGTGCTGACAAGGTCGTTCGCTGTATGCCAAATCTCCCTGCGCAGGTAGGCATGGGAATGACCGTCTTTACCGCGACACCGCATATGGACATGAAGGAACTCTTCATCGTGCAGAACCTCATCAACACCACCGGCAAATCCCTGCATGTCGAGGATGAGCCGCTGATAGATGCTGCTACCGCCATATCCGGCAGCGGGCCGGCCTATGTGTTTTTCTTTATGCAGAGTATGATACAGACCGCTGTCACGATGGGATTCTCGCCTTCAGAGGCCGAACTGCTGGTACAGCAGACATTCCTCGGAGCGGTGCATCTACAGAGCAAAGGCGACAATACCTGCGCCGAATGGATCAGCCGTGTAGCTTCTCGTGGCGGCACGACAGAGGCCGCGCTGAGGGTATTTGAATCCGCCAATACCAAAGAGGGCATCCATGACGCCCTATTCGCTGCGTTGAACAGGGCAAAGGAGCTGGGGAGTTAAAAACTTGAATCCGCCTTTGGTTTCGTAATTATAATTCACTATATTTACATCTAACAACCAATTAAAGCAAAACAAATTTCAATTATGCATATTTTAATTTAAAATGAGAAATAGATCTATGTGAAAAGGATTGATTTTAAAACTCTTGACTTTTTCCGAAAAAGGGGGGTTAAGGTGGTAAAAAAG
>PLSN01000491.1 GCA_003165135.1 Bacteroidota bacterium | reverse complement strand
CGTCTTGACCAATACCCTTTAAATTTATGTTTGAGGGGCTCTGGTTTTCCTTTGCCTTCAAAAGGTGATTTACATATTTCCTGAATCAAATCAAGTATTCTTGAAGCAATTTTAGGGTTTGATCTGACCCACTCATCTAATTCTGTTAATGCATCTGATTCAAATTTAATTTGTCGCTTCACTGATTTTCTTTTTATAGGTTTTAAAGAAATCATCTTGTGAAAAGCTGACTATATTTTTATTGCTCTTGAGGTTTTTGATCNNGTCAGTTTTCGAAGTACTATCAGAAATAATTATCTCAATTTTTTTTCCTTTAAATGCTTCTTTGATTGATTTGAGGATGGACATATCCAGTTCATCCGCGCTCAGGTTATATGTGGTGATCATACTATTGCTGTTTTATACAAAGATAAGGCAATCTATTTAAAACTAAATATGAGGATACTAATTCGCATTCACGAGTTCCCTGGCATTCGCTAGGGCGGCCTCGCTGACTTTTTCACCACTAAGCATCTTAGCTATTTCGATGATGCGGTCCTGGCCTTCGAGTATTTTGATGCGGGTGTTTGTCTTGCCTTTGGTGCTGTCTTTGTAGATATAAANNACGTGGGTTATGCAGATGAGCTGATGTCCCTTGCTCATGGTGCGCATGATCTCGCCTACACGCAATGCTACCTCGCCTGATATACCACTGTCTATTTCATCAAATATCATCGTAGGCAGATGATCAGCAGTAGCTACCTGAGATTTGATAGAGAGCATGAGGCGCGATAGCTCACCGCCTGATGCTACTTCTTTGATCTCCTGCGGCGCGAAACCTTTATTTGCACTGAACAGAAACTTCACCTCACTACATCCGTTTTCGTTGAGCTGGTTATTTTTTATTTTCTGAATGTCTACTATGAATGAAGCATTCGGCATGCCGACCAGCCGAAGGTTTGCTTCGACTGCTTTCTGAAAAGCGGCCACTACTTTCTGTCTGTTCTGATGTAGCTTTTCGCTTTGCTCATTCAGCTCTTTTTGCGAATGTTCAATTTGTTTTTTCAGCGCCTCAATAGCCTCTGCACTATTGTCAAATGACTTGATCTTTTGTTCCAGCTCGGTATGGATGGCAATGAGCTCGGCAGTATTTGCTACCGAGTATTTCTTCTGCAGGCGGTACAGCACGCTCAGTCGCTGGCTGACCTCTTCCAGTCGCTCAGGATCAAGCGATGCACTGTCCTGTATATCTTCAAACTCAGATGCGACGTCCTTTAGCTCGACCACTATATTTTCCAATCTCTTTGACAGGGCTGCTATACCTGTATGAACCTTTGCTACTGATTTGAGCTGAGTTTGTGCCTCGTTGAGTACATCGATGGATGAGTTCTCGCTATCCTGTATCAACTGAAGCACCGCCTGAATGGCGCGCTTGATATTTTCTACATTTTCCAGTGTCTGCTGCTCTGATTCTAGTTGGGTCTGCTCGTCTGCATCGAGTTTTGCTTCATTGAGTTCATTGAGCTGAAACTCCAGGAAGTCCAACTCTGCTTTTGCTTTATTATACTCATGGACCATCGTACCGAGGCGAATGGCATCTTTTTTATAAGCAGTGTATAATATTTTATAGCCTTTGAGAAGGGATTTGTTTTTAGCTAAGCTGTCCAGCACATCCAGCTGAAAACCCGCTTCGATCAGATCAAGTGTCTCATGCTGTGTGTGCATATTGACGAGCTTCTCGCCCAGTGCTTTGAGCACGATCAGATTGATAGGAGTGTCATTGACGAAGGCGCGTGATTTGCCGTTTTGCGCTATCTCCCTTCTGATGATAGTGACAGGCTCGAAGTCGAGGTCATTTTCTTCAAAAAGATATTTCGTATCCGACACCGAATCAAATTCAGCTTCGATCAGGCACTTTTTCCCTTGGTCATATAGCGCTTTGCTATCAGCACGCTCACCCAATAATAAAGAGAGAGCGCCCAGCAGGATAGACTTGCCCGCACCGGTCTCGCCAGTGATGATATTGACCCCATTGCAGAATTCTACACGGAGCGTATCGATGATGGCGTAGTTTTGTATGGATAGTTGCCTGAGCATTCAGCTAAAATAATAATTGAAAATGGATAATTGGCAATTGATAATGCACAAGGCTCAAAGCCACATCTTTTAATTTTTAACTTTGGACTATCAATCAAGTAAATGGATATTTCTTTCAAAAAAGCAACCGTCGCTGACATTCCGCTGATCCGCTCTCTGGCTGACCGGATCTGGTGGCAGCATTACCCTGATATTATCTCCAATGATCAGATAATATACATGCTCAATATGATGTACTCTGAGAAAAGCATCGCTGAACAGATGGAGAAAAAGCAAAATTACACACTAATCTATGCGGACGGGGAGCCTGTCGGCTACTATTCAGTGAGTGAGAAAAGCCTGGGACATTATTTCCTGCATAAATTCTATATCGATACTGCGAAACATCGCAGCGGAATTGGCGCAGCGGCCTTTGAGCATATGCTGAAAAATGATTGTCAGGGATTCATAGAAATACGCCTGCAGGTCAATCGGAGAAATATCAAGGCAGTCAACTTTTACTTCAAAAAAGGCTTTGTGATAGACTATGCTGAGGATTTTGATATAGGAAATGGCTACTCGATGGATGATTTCTTTATGAAATTGACCAAATAACCAATAAAACCAGTTTGAAATTTTCGAATAGCCGAATTTTCAAATTATCATTAGGTTTGTGGCATGGATTCTACCCCACTGCCCCACTACAAAAAAATAGATGATACCGATCTCGTTTTTTTTCGCTCTGTGATAGGAGAGGAGTATGTGATCACTTCGCAGGAAGGCCTCACAAAGTACTCAAAAGACGAGACCGAATACCTCACTTTCTACCCCGATGTGGTCCTGAAACCAGCCAATACAAATGAGATCAGTCAGGTCATGAGATATTGCAATGAGCACCTGATACCAGTCTCGCCACGCGCTGCGGGTACCGGCCTTTCAGGCAATAGCCTCTGTATATATGGCGGTGTGATGCTCACGATAGAGCGGCTCAATAAAATACTCAAGATCGACGAACAAAACCTACAAGTGATCACCGAACCAGGTGTCATCACTGAGCATCTGCAAAACACCGTCAAGGAAAAAGGGCTGTACTATCCTCCCGATCCTTCTAGCCGTGGCAGTAGCTTCATCGGCGGCAATGTAGCCTGCAATAGCGGCGGCCCGCGTGCGGTGAAATATGGTGTAGTGAAGGATTTCGTACTCAATCTCGAGGTAGTACTGGCATCGGGCGAGGTAATATGGACAGGTGCTAATGTGCTCAAGAACTCTACAGGATATAATTTTACTCAGCTCATGGTGGGCAGCGAAGGTACACTGGGCATTGTGACGAAAATAGTGCTCAAACTAGTCCCACATCCTAAGTTCAATCTCGTGATGCTGGCACCGTTTACTTCTATGGAGCAGGCGGCCGGTGCCGTGGCGGCGATATTTCAGGCAGGCATCGTGCCATCATGCCTGGAGTTTATGGAGCGGGATGCTATTGACTGGGTTTGCAAATGGCTGGGCGATGTCACTATCCCTATAGCCGATGATGTGCGTGCTAACCTCCTGATAGAGCTCGATGGTAATGATATGGATGTGCTATACAAGGAAAGCGAAAAACTATATGAGGTGATGACCGGCTTTGACTGTGGAGAGATACTTTTTGCAGACTCAGAAGCGCAGAAAGCTGACCTCTGGCGTATGCGTAGAAATGTGGCCAATGCGGTAAAGACCACATCTACCACGATAGAAGAAGATACTGTAGTACCTCGCTTTTATCTGCCGCAGCTGATGGTGCATATCAAAGAAGTGGGCAAAAAATATAATTTCCGCTCGGTCTGCTACGGTCATGCAGGCGATGGCAATATTCATGTGCGTATCATCAAGGACGAGCTGACAGACGAATACTGGAAAAATGAGGTGCCTAAAGGTGTGAGAGAGATATTCGAGAAGGTGGTGGAACTGGGTGGCACGATCAGCGGTGAGCATGGTATAGGCTGGGTACAGAGGCGCTATATGAATATTAAATTCCCCTCGATGCAGATGGAACTGATGCGTCAGGTCAAGGCGGTTTTTGACCCGCGCGGCATTCTCAATCCGGGTAAGATTTTTTAACATTAAGCTTTTGGGCCTCCAGTAGGTCTAAAACAATATTTTGAGGTATATTCGTTAGGAAATAAAGCCGCCGGAGAGGCAGAAAATGAGAATAGGTAAATACATTTTGGTCCTGATGATGCTGGTCATAGGTGTATCGCTATTCGCACAGGATGATGATAAACCGGCTCCTTTCAAAAGGCCTGCTGATTCATACGCCAAAGACACAGTGAGTTCAGACAAAAGTACACTTAAGACCTTCGAAAACCCCAAGAAGAAATTTGATATCAGCAAGCTCCTGATCGAGCCCAATTTTCAGTTGTATTTTTCCAGTACTTATTACCAGTTTGGCCTGATGCCATCCATCGGCTATAATGTATGGAAAAACCTCTATGTAGGCGGAAGCCTTTATGCCAGTGTGATGTATGAACCGCATTGGGACGGTACCACCGCTACTCCGAGCATTACCCAGCAGGCATATGGTGGCGGGCCATTTATACATTACCGCATCTGGAAGGGTTTTTTCGTTCGTCTCAGGACAGAAATGCTGGCTATCAAATATGCTGACATAGACCCCTACTCAAATGATATAAGCTATGCGACGAGAGGTGTGCCATATATATGGGTAGGCGGTGGTTATAATCTTACGGCAAGCAAGAACTTCTTTATACCGTTGGCGATATACGTTAATCCACTTTTTCCGACATATGATGGCACAGCTAANNCCCGCTGGCGATATACGTCAACCCACTGTTCCCGACATATGATGGTACAGCCAAGGCAATATCTCCATACCCATCCTGGTTTTATATCCAGATAGCTTTTTACATCCTGTAGAAAAGTAACCAGGAAATCTGTGGATCGGGTAATCGGTAAATACAATATGGCAACCAAACTCAGTAAATCATTCTATACTAGAAGTGATGTCACCCTTATAGCCCGTGAACTGCTGGGCAAGGTGCTCTGCACAAATATAGAGGGCATTCTGACCAGCGGTATCATAGTCGAGACAGAGGCATATTCCCAAAGAGAGCGTGCCAGTCATGCATATGGCGGCAAGCGGACACCAAGGACCGAGACATTTTACAATGATGGGGGTATTTCTTATGTCTATATGTGCTATGGCATACATTATCTTTTCAATGTCATTACTAACTGGCACCATACGGCCGATGCTGTGCTGATCCGTGCTATAGAACCGCTCGAAGGCAAAGAGGATATGCTACTGCGCAGAGGCATGAATAAAATGACCCATCGCATAGCCGCAGGCCCCGGCTCAGTCTGTAAGGCACTAGGTATAGACCGAAGCCACAATGGCTTAGACCTAGGTAAGGATATCTGGATAGAGGATAGGAGCATTACTTATAAAAAGTCGCAGATCATCGCCTCACCGAGAGTAGGGGTAGACTATGCAGGTGAGGATGCCAAGCTGCCCTGGAGATATAGGGTCAAAGACAGCCCCTGGGTGAGTAAGGCAAAATAAAATTGCATTTTTAACGAATAATCCCTTGACAGAGGTCAAAAGTGGATTTATATTACAATTGCTGAAGTGATTTTTCAGTTTTTCAGGGTATAGGCCGGTAGCTTGAATGAGTGCCGGCTTTTTTTATTTACAAAAAAAAGGCCGGTGTCCCCACCAGCCTTGTATTTTGTATTCTAGTATTTCTGTTGACCACTA
>PLSN01000452.1 GCA_003165135.1 Bacteroidota bacterium | reverse complement strand
GATATGCTGGTCCCGGTCGAGTCGCTGACGGCGGCGAAATAATCGATCTCAGTGAATATCTCCGCCTCAAGCGCATGGCGTCTCATGGTTGTGCTGCAGCCGGTTGCTGCGGTGCCGGGTCGCCGTCGGTGATCTTGCGCCATGCGCCGGTGGGCCAGGGGAATCCGGGCACCGAGGAGAGATCGATTTTGGTGCGCGGCAGCACCACCAGATCGATGCGGCGGTTTTTGGCGCGGCCCTCCGCGGTTTCATTCGACTCGACAGGATAATACTCTGAGTGGCCCTCAGCTACTACACGTGTAGGATCGAGGTGGCCTTCAGTCACTATGATATTGGTCACAGCAGCAGCGCGCATAGCGCTCAGGTCCCAGTTGTTCTTTACCTCACCTTTTGCCACGGTGTATTGTTTATTATCAGTATGGCCTTCTACTACTATAGTCACGTCGGTGAGTTTATTGAGTACTTCTGCTACTTTGACGATAGCGCTTTTGCCTTTCTCATCCACCGAGAAGCTACCTGATTTGAAAAGCAGTTTCTCAGAGAGTGACACATATACTTTGCCGTCCTTTTGTGTCACTTTCAGTTCGTCACTATTAAAGCCTGTCAGGGCGTCGGTAATCTTTTTTTTCAGGTCTGCGAGTGCTGCATCTTTTCTGGCCATCAGGCTTTCGAGGTCGTGTACACGCTTCTCTCTGTCGGCCAGTTGGTCGGATAGTTTCTGGAGCTCAGCCTGTTTTTGGTTGAGAGCTGTTTCTTTTTCTGCTAGTGCAAGGCTAAGTTTTTCTTTGTCTTTTGATGATGTTTTGCTCAGGTCCTGAAGCTGGTTTTTCAGATTTTCGTATGCTGTAGCGGCATCGTCATTGGCTTTTTTGAGGCGCTCGCCCTGCTCGGTCAGGGTCATATTTTTATTTTTCAGGTCTTCGATCTGGGCATTGAGCCTGGCGATCTGGTCATTGAGGCTTTTGATATCATCATTGGCTTTATTGAGTTTTTCGTTGCAATCGCGCTTTTCCTCCATGTTTTTCTTGGCGAGGGCGGCCTGCTCGTCATATTTTGACTTCGATACCAAACAGGATGATAGCGAGACAGATACTACCAAAAAGGTGAGACAATAGATCAGTTTTTTCATGTTAAAATTCTATTTGAGAGCAAAGGTAGCCTTAATCCGGGGCTGCGGTATATATATGATGCACCTCCTATTTGTTAATTGTCCTTGATTTAGGCAAATACATTTTTTTGAAGAGGATTTCCCAAAAAAGTTTGCATATAAACTTAAATCTTATAATTTTACTGGTGTAGAAATACATTAAGACCTTATTTACCTAATATGATGAAGAAATTTATACTTATTTGTTTTGCGAATGCGTTGCTCTATTGTGCAAATGGACAAACTTTTGTCAATAACGGTGCGATTGTAGCCGTGACCCCCGGAGGCGTGATGAGCGTCATACTTGACCCAACCATTACCGGTTCAGGCTCTCTGGAGAATATTGCAGGGACTACAGGTATCCTGAGAAATGCAGGGCTGGTTCTGATAGAAGGCAGTTTCGTAAACACCTCAGGTGTGGCTGACGGCTTTGGTACCAATACCGGAGAGTATATGGTACAGGGCGATTGGGAGAATAGCGCCAGTTTCACAGCCGATAGTTCCACTGTGAATCTTTACGGCTCATCGCCACAGCAGATCACCAGTAATAATGGTACAATCACTACCTTCTACAATCTGATAGACAGCAATGCCGGTGTAAAGACCCAGACTGTCGATGCCAATGTAGCAGGTACATTTACGCTATATGATGTGGAGCATGCTACGGGCAATAACTATCTCACCATTCTCAATCCAAGCCCAACAGCCATAGTCGAGAACACTACAACCGCTGCCAGTGGAATTAATAGTGACTTTGTGAGCAGTACAGGAGATGGCCGTCTGTCATGGGTCACTAATCAAAGTGCAGAGTATATATTCCCAACGGGTGTAAATGAAAGCGGAACCCCAAAGATCCGTGAGGTATCTATCACTCCTCCAAACAGCACCAGCACCAGGACTTATTCTGTGAGGTTAGCTGATGATCTCCCCGAATCCTACAATACTACTACTGCGGAGGGATATGATACAGCAAAAAAATCAGGCTATGTAGGCGAAGTCAATGATGTCTATTATCACCTGGTCTATGCTGGCGGCAATGTGGATCCGGCTACGCTGGCTATCTATTATCAGCCGGGCTCAGAATCATGGCAGTCTATAGCCCGCTGGCAGGGAACTCCTGCAGAATGGCAAGACCTGCAGAATACAGTAGAAGTAGCAGATGCGAGAAGCAATGGGGTCTCCGGCAGGATCAAGGTGGTCAAATCTGCTTTTTTGCCTACTACTGATACGGCATTCGCACTCGTAGATACGATCCCTGTCAAGCTTGACTTCAATTTCCCCACTGCTTTTGTGGCAGATGGCACTTGTCCTACCTGTAGCGGTACACCAAGCGCAGGTAATAATGCAGTATTTGGTATCATCAATCAGGCTGATATTGTGACTCTTCAGGAACTCAGTGTATTCAATCGCTGGGGAGAAATGGTGTTTGATAGCAAACGCGACGGTACACAGAACTGGAACGGTCACTTTAATGGTAAACTGGCACCTCAGGGCAACTATGTCTACCGTGCGGTCGTGACCAATAATCAAACCGGAAAGCAGTATCCTTTAGTAACGGGAAATGTTGCCTTATTATGGTAATTTCTTCGATTTAATAAATAAACACAACCCAAGAAGCCAAGTAACATGAAGAAATTTTATATCAGTCTGATAGTCGGTCTTTCATTCCTAGCAGCAGGTGCTCAGGATATACACTACACACAGTTTTACAATACACCACTCACTACCAACCCCGCTCTCACAGGTGTGTTTAACGGACAATACCGGATAGGTGCCATATACAGGAACCAATGGTTCTCTGCAGTAGGTGGCAGCACTTTTTTCAATTCACCATTCCAGACCCCATCCATATCATTTGATATGCCGATCATACTCAAGAATGGCGATGCGGTGGGTGTGGGCGCCCTTATATTCTATGATGAGGCGGGTGCAGGGTCTATTACTACTTTCTCAGGTCAGGTATCTGCTTCATATATAAAACACTTGGGTAAAGATGGGCGTCATCAGATCTCAGCCGGTTTCCAGGTAGGTTATACTCAATACAAGCTCAGCTCAGCTGACCAGAAATTTGCCAGCCAATACTCAGGCAACGATTTCAACCCTAACATGGCAAGCGGTGTGAGCCTTCAGCCCAATGTCAATTATGTCAACCTGAATGCAGGTCTGCTGTATTTCGGTAAGCTGACCAATACTATAAGTATGTATATCGGCGGTACTATCTTTAATACCACTGAAATGAAGGTCAATCTCGTAAGCGATCAAAGCAAACAAAGTCTTAATCTTCGCGGCAATATCTGCGGAGGATTGGACTTTACTATAGGAAGGCGTTACCACATACTGCCATCTGTGCTCTGGCAGCGCCAGTCAGCGACCAGTGACCTCAACACAGGCTTGGGTTTCGGCTATGACATCAATATGCGCACAAACATCACTCTTGGCATCTATAACCGCGCTAATAACGTATTGGATGCTTACCATCAGGCTGATGCAGTGATCGCATATGCTGCATTCGCGGTCAAGGGCTTCAAACTCGGTGTTAGTTATGATTTTACAGTATCAAAGCTCTCTGACGGCAACTCCGGCGCAGGTGGCCTAGAAATATCCCTCATATATATAGGAATGCCTAAGGTCTATGACGAGAGAAAGATGATGTTCTGTCCAAGGTTCTAAAATTCATCCGATCATACAATATTCTAAAGGCCGCTTATTAAGCGGCTTTTTAGTTTTATAAAGTAAACCCCAATAAGCATATGAAACTCGAAACAGAAAGATTGATACTGCGCAAACCAAAAAAGAGCGACTGGAAAGACATAGTCGAAGGCGCCGGCGAATACGAAGTAGCCAGACGGACCAAGACCATACCACATCCGTATACTAAGGCCGATGCGGATGGGTTCATTGATCGTACTCTCAAGACCTGGGGCAAGGGCAGTTATACGTTCTTTATTGAACTAAGAGCCGAAAAGAAAGTGATCGGTACCTTGGGACTATCCCGCATCAATGAATTTAATGGCACGGCTAACACAGGATCATGGGTCAATAAGAAATACTGGCGTCAAGGCTATATGACCGAGGCA
Source organism: Bacteroidota bacterium (assembly GCA_003165135.1). GTDB lineage: Bacteria > Bacteroidota > Bacteroidia > Chitinophagales > LD1 > UBA1941. The sequence goes on along the minus strand of PLSN01000452.1, from coordinate 1,158 downwards.
AAGATCGCTGTCAATGATTTTGCCTTTGACACGCTGAAGCTAAGAAGGCTCGAATCGACCGTGAATCTCGACAACAAGGCATCCAATGCTACACAGCAGAAAGTAGGATACAAGCATGAGGGTGTAAAAAGGAAAGCTGCAAGGAGCAGGGGATCAGGCAAGATACATGACCTCAATCTATATGGATTGCTAAAAGAGGACTGGAAAAAGGCCAGAATTCGCTGCCTGGAGTCATTAGTACATATATAATGATGGAATGAGTGATACTGCAGGTATAAATTGCAGGCTTCAGAGCCAGTCATAGTGACTATTTAGCCCTATTTTGATAAAATCTTTTCAGATTTCTTTTGCTTGTCATTTGCTGGTTCGGGAAAATCGGCTATATTTGCATCCCCAATCGAAAAAGAAACGTTCTTTTAAAACACTTCGAAAGGGCTAAAAACAACAACCCGCGTAGTGATACGCGCCAACTGCAAGGCAAGCTTCCCGATCTCCGAGAGCCACTGCATCTGTAGTCTATCAGCTTCCGCAGCTGAATAAAATGAAAAAGTTTTCATTAAAAGTTTGGAGATTGAAAAATCTCGATTACTTTTGCGTCCCGCTTCTGAAAAGAACGGTACCAACCAGAAAACAAAGCGTAGTGATACGCGCCATATCATGGCAAAGCATCCCGTTCGCCGGGATCCACCGCACATCAAAATTCCAACAGCTTAGAGCTGAAAAAATTGAAATTAAATTTCAATAAAATTTGGAGATGAAATAATCTCCATTACCTTTGCGTCCCGTTTCGAAAAAGACGAAACGAACGAAGCAGAAAAACGACCGAAATTGGCAAGTGATTTTGGAAACAAAACCCTGACCGCAAATATGACCAACGTTAGGTTTCGAGAGAAACCGGAAAGTCATCAAAGTTCTTTGAAATATAGGTAAGAAACATAGAAAAATTTAGATAAGGTAATCCAAGCAAAATCAATAATTATCATTTCCTTTTACAGGAAGTCAACTCTTTTACAATGGAGAGTTTGATCCTGGCTCAGGATGAACGCTAGCGGGAGGCCTAATACATGCAAGTCGAACGGTAAATGGTAGCAATACTATGAGAGTGGCGTACGGGTGCGTAACGCGTACACAACCTGCCTTATACTGGAGCATAGCCTT
>PLSN01000332.1 GCA_003165135.1 Bacteroidota bacterium | reverse complement strand
TTTTTGTTTAAAATCGACGAAAAGGCATTGACTAATCTATATGAATCGTTACAAAAATAAGATATTTGCAGATTATCTACAAATATCTTATTTGGGAGTGCCTCCCCCGCTCTTTTTAGTTTGACTTAACACAAAAGATGTTGTTCATAGTCTCAAGCAGTGCCTGCGGGTATGCGACTAGGAACCTAACTAACTAGTGAGGACATATCATACCTCCGCAAAAATATTCAGATAGATAGCCCGGGAGTATCGTATGAGCGGCGGACAGAGGAGTATCAATAATACTGTTGCAAAAAGAAACGAAGCCAGCATATGCAGCCCCATCACAAAGTGGGCCAATGCAATAAAAGCAATGATAAGCGCGATCACTATCGGATAGCTCACCCACATAGCACCGAGATAGAATCCAGGCTCTATCTGAAAGTCCTGTCCGCACACAGGGCATCTCGCAGGCATATCAAACATTCCTTTTGATGAGTAGGGATTTTTATTGAGAAACAAATCGCCCTCCATACAGCGGGGACATTTACATTTCACGATGCTATATAGCTTGGTGCCTTTTCGGAGAGAAAACATGATGCAATCTATTGACAATTTCGGATTTCGGATCTTTGATTTCGGGAAACTGCCGCAATCACAAATCCCGTTTCCGCACTCTCATGTGTCTTTAAACGCCTTGTTCTTATGCAGTCCACCTGATGAATATTTCTTGCGGTAGGTTTTCTTTTCGACATCGACCTTCTTCTCGACAGTTATGATGTTTCTCTGGTTTCTTGTGATGGTGAGTGGATTGCCGGTCAGGTCGATCTGAGATCCACCTCTCTTGACCGTGAAGACCACATCCTTTGTATTGTTCTTATCCGAAAACTTCTCCAGCAGCGATTGGAGATTTTCTTTGGTCACTGTCTTGCCATTTACAGCCACTAGAATATCCCCTTCGCGCATGCCCATCTGATCGAGAGAGATATTGGTCACATAGTACTCCTTGCTGGCCTTGGTATAGCGGTACGTGGCATTGACAAAAAGCCGCTCTGTGTCTATTTTTTGCACCTCATACTTCCAACCCACCGTCGAGAGGAAATCATTGTAATCGATCTGCTTGACACCTTTCACATAGTTATCAAAAAACTCCTGCACCTCGGGATATGAGTATTTCACCATCTCCGGTATCACCGCCTCATCTTTCACCACATAGTTCACACGAGTGTTGTTCTTGAGGTCGATCATCAGCGACTTCAGGTCCATTGTTCCCTTGCTGAGCTTGATGAGTTTCAAATCGAGCATCATGGCGACCACTGCCCCTTTGAAATAAAAATTCTGATAGCCTTTTTCATTGCCCTCGAGATAGCACTTCTCGCTTTGCTGCGTGAGTGAGTATGGTTCGAAATACTGCGAGAGGTTGATCTTATTTCGTATCTCATTGATAAACTCAGTCTCAGAGATCAGTTCCTTCTGATACTGCATCAGAAGAGAGAAATACTCCGTAAAACCTTCATACAGCCATAGGTTTTCGGTCTGCACCTTGGCGCGCATATTGAGTTTATTGGTGAGGTCGGTCTTGAGATTGAGCGGCTCGAAGAGGTGAAACAATTCATGTGCCGCGGTGTACTGTATATCGCGAAGGGTTTTGTATTTGTTATTGCCTTCAGAGAAATAATACACCGAAGAGCCGGTATGCTCCACTGCACCATATTCCTCTTCACTCACTACTTTGTTGTATGCCGGGTTTACATAATTGACCAAAAAGTAATAATCCTTCACATTCAGCCCTCCACAAAACTCATCCGTACCTTCACTCACAGATCGTAGTACTTTGCTGATATCCTGCATTTTGACCGAGTCATTTTCAGAATATAGGCATATATGATAGTGTGTCTTTCCGACTATATAGCCGACCTCTTTATTCCTGCTATACATTACAGGGTTGTCCAGCAGTGCCAGATAGTCCGCCACATCAGCAGTATCTTTATTTATACCGACATGCAGGGCCATTGATGAGTTGCCCGAAAGGACAGAAGGACGCGTGATCTCCAGCTTATATGGATGGTCTTCATAGCCCTCTATATATCCGACTATGGCGTGAAAGTTCAGCAGGAACTGCCTGTCTTTGATGAAACTGGTACCCAACTGGCGCATGATGATAGCCGGATCATCAAAATGCCAGGAGTCATGTACGTAGTATTCTATGCGTGAGAGGTTTTTGGACGGGTATATGTCAAACTCATTGAGAGAAGTACGTTTGACTGCTACTTCCTTGCCTTCATTGTCGTAAGCCTTGATGTCCGAAAAAAGCCTCCCTGTCTTTAGCTCAGATATACAGCCCGGCACATTAGATGGTATCACGAAACGTACTTTGGGAAGGTCTATCTTCGGAGTATATATCACGACCTTTAGTCTGAAGCTATCCACCTCGTTCAGGTTAAGCAGGACCTTAAAAGGTTCGCCGGCATGTAAATTAAAAAAGCCACCTGACAATAGGATTGTTAAGGTGAGCATTTTGATTAATGGCAATAAGTTCTTTTTTTGCGGCAAGGCGGATGTGTGTTTGACATAACTAAGATACGATTTGCCGGATAAAGTAAAGGGTTTTTAAAAAAATTTGCAAGTAAATGAGCATACCTCAATGGATGTCGAGGACAAGGCTGCTGCTGGGTGACGAGCAGATGCAGAAACTCATCAGCGCCAATGTCCTGGTAGTAGGACTGGGCGGTGTAGGCGGCATCTGTGCGGAGATGATAGCCCGTGCCGGAGTAGGCAGGATGACCATCATCGATGCCGACGTAGTAGAGGCCAGCAATAGAAACCGGCAAATACCTGCGCTCATCAGCACCGATGGTATGCGAAAGGCCGAGGTACTGGGACAGAGACTGCTGGATATCAATCCCGATATCGAACTAACGATCATCAATGAATTTCTGAATAGGGAAAACAGAGAAGCATTGCTCGGAGATACTAAATATGACTATGC
>PLSN01000175.1 GCA_003165135.1 Bacteroidota bacterium | reverse complement strand
GTCCTCTATTTTTTCTCCGCGCTGCTCGGCATGTATCATCGCCATGAGGTGCGAGCCCGAACCAAAACGCGAGATGGCGTATTCCTTTTTTGTGGCATCATAGATAGACTGAGTAGCAGAGGTCGCACCTGAGTGTATGCCCCATACGAGTGGCGAATCGATATAGACTTTCACGATACGTGCAGAAAGTCCATTATTAGCCGCAGAGACGAAGCCCTCGGTGAGCAGGATGGCGAGGTCGAGTTCTCCATCAGCGAGGGCTTTGGTCATGGCACCGGTACCGCCGGGGTAGTAGGTCCACTGCAGGTCTAAACTGTGGCGCTGAAATTCCCCTTTCTCGATCGCCATCAGGATGGGAAGGTTGAAATGCTCCGGTACGCCGCCTATCTTTATCATCTTATTGCAATTTAAAAAACCGAACAGTTTCTGTAATTGCTTTATTCAGGTCTACAGGTATGGTCTCCTCAGTCCAGGGATGTCTTGCGCCGAAAACATGATTAGCTCCTTCTATCGGTATGAGCATCGCATCTGGCTTCCATGATTGCATTTCCAGTGCTACAGCGTATGGTACTGTCTCGTCATTCGTGCCATGTATGATCACCATAGGAATGGCAAGGCGTTTCACCACATCAGGTATATACAGGCGCTGCAGATGAGCGAAATAGTCTTCATACATCTGCCAGTATATAGGCAGACTCTGCTTGGTGCGGGAGTTTGTGACATAGATCACACCATCATTTTTGATCTTATCCATCTCCTCTTTCTTCCAGTACTTACCATACTCATTGACACTATTCCAAGGAGCGATTTTCTTCACTCTGCTGTCCTCACCGGCTTTGAGTATCACGAGTCCACCGCCACGGCTATGGCCTATGAGGTATATCTGGTTTATGTCGGCCTCATTCTTATCGACGGGGAAGGCATCAGAGCACACCCAGTCTATTACTACTCCGAGGTCGTCGAGTTCTTTGCTGATATTATTATTACCAAACGCCTCTATGTCGGCGAATTCAGTTGGTTGGTCTATCGTAGTCCCATCATGCGAGAAATTATGCTTCACGAAGACAAAACCAGCTTCTGCAAAAGCTTTGGCCATAAGGTTAAAGGCTCCCCAGTCCTTAAATCCGGCAAAACCGTGCGAAAAGATCACGATCGGTTTCTTTTGATTGTTTTCTACATAAAATACATCTGTGAGAAATGGTCGCCCATGCGGCGACTGCAGTACAATATTCAATTTTGAGATCATGCGCGCAAAACTATACTTTATAGAGAAGAGATAATAGGGAAAAAGGAATAATTAATTGAATTGTGAGCAAGGTCAGGTCGCCGCCTGTCCCTACATTAACTTTTATTACTTTAGCGCCCTGGATGGCCACGCTGGACGAAATCAAAAAACCAATAGAAAAGGAGCTCGATGAATTTGAGGTCAGATTTCGTGAGTCCATGCGCAGCAAAGCTCCGCTGCTCGACCGTATCACCCACTATATCGTGACCCGCAAGGGAAAGCAGATGCGCCCCATGTTTGTATTTCTCAGTGCTAAACTCTGTGGCGAGATCAATGAGGCTACATATGTGGCTGCTTCGCTGGTAGAGATACTGCATACAGCTACACTAGTGCATGATGATGTCGTAGATGACTCCTACAAGAGACGCGGCTTTTTCTCCATCAATGCTTTATGGAAAAATAAGATCGCTGTGCTGGTGGGTGATTTCCTTTTGGCGAAAGGCTTGGCGCTATCCATTGAGAATAATCAGTACAAACTACTAGGTCTGCTCTCCAATACCATCAAAGAGATGAGCGAGGGCGAGTTGCTGCAGCTCGAAAAGGCAAGAAAGCTTGACATAAAGGAGGATATTTACTTTGAGATCATCCGTCAGAAGACAGCATCGCTCATCGCCTCCGCCTGTGCGAGCGGGGCGGCGACGACTACGACTGATGAAGCAATAATAGCGCGGGTAAAACAGATGGGTGAAAAGATCGGCATTGCTTTTCAGATCAAAGATGATCTCTTCGACTATGAGGAGGCAGAGATCGGCAAGCCACGTGGCATTGACATCAAAGAGCGCAAAATGACGTTGCCGCTCATCTATACACTCGGCAAAGTATGCTCCTCTGACCGCCGCAAGATCATCAACATCGTGAAGAATGAAAATACTAATATGGAAAAAGTACGCTGGGTGATAGATATGGTGCGCACTAATGGTGGCATGGACTATGCGAAGGTTAAAATGAATGAATATAAAACTGAAGCAGAAAATATCCTTAATTCTTTTCCGGAGAATGATGCCCGCAGCTCGATCTATGAGATGATCCAGTTTACTATTAATAGATCCATATAAGTGCTAACCCTCAAAGGGTTCTGAACCCTTTGAGGGTTTTAAATTCATTCAGCCAGTTTCTTTAGGGTGATATCATCACAGATGTGTGATGGGTAAATATTATTACTCTTCTGAAAGTCAAGCAGTGCACTGTCTGTAGAGGCGTCAAAAATGCCGTTGATGTTTATGTTGTAATCGTTTGCGTTGAGTAGCTTCTGCATTTCCCATATCTCATTTTTGGGTGAATGTGCAGATACATTTCTCCCTTTCAGAAATTCACAACCCGCCATTTTATCACGTTCATTTTCTACTGCACCTATTGTAATTCCCTTGTCGAGGATCGCTTCTATCACGTCATTGCCGAGCCCCTGGTCTTTGAGGTCTTTGGACTCCGATAGTTTTGCTTCAAGATTTTTTGTGTATTTGAGCAGAGAGTTGTAGCGGTTTATTCTGGATTGTATTTCGCCATAGCCCGTCTTTGCGGTATATATATCTACACCATTTTTCAGCCAGAGTGTTTTGGCGAGGTCGGTCAGTTTGGTGCAGTTGTCGAGGTATGTGGTCAGTGTGGCCTGATCGTAATAGCTATAATCAATGCTGTCTTTGGGCAGGTAATCAAAGCGAGAGATGTTCTCATATCTTTTGTGTACGGTATATCGGTGATAGCCCCATGAGCCAATGATGACAAGAAGCAGAAGAGCAAAAATAAGTTTAGGAGTACGGGAGGACTTCATAATATGTAGATCAAATGACCCCTCAAATATAGGGCAATCAGATCAATATCGTGAAGAAAATCGTGGTACCGCGGCCGGGCGTTGACTCCAGCCATATCTGGCCGCCATGCCGCTCCAGTATCTTTTTACAGACTGAGAGACCAATGCCCGAGCCCTGGTATTTGTCCTGGGCGTGGAGGCGAGAGAATATCTGAAATACCTGATCTTTGAATTTCATATCAATACCAATACCATTGTCTTCGACCTTAAAGAGCCAATGTCTGTCGTTTTTATCGGCAGAAATTTTGATTATTGGAGCATTGTCGGACCTGAATTTAATTGCATTGCTGATCAGATTTTGAAAAAGCTGCCGAACCTGGAGCTCATCGCAGTATATGTCCGGCAGGTCAAATAGTAAGAACTCAGCTTTGTTTTCCTCAATACTGATTTTGAGGTCTGATCGTACTTTTTTTATGAGGTCTGAGAGATTGACATGGGCAAAAGGTTTGCCCACAGAGGTGATACGTGAATATTCGAGCAGGCCGCTCACGAGGGTATTCATCCGCTGAGCACCTTGTATAATGTTTTCGATAAACTCTTCTGACTCACGGGTCAGCTGGCCCTGATTGCGCTTCTGGAGCAGCTGGGCGAACCCTGTCAGGCTGCGAAGCGGCTCCCTGAGATCATGTGAGGCTATGTATGCGAACTTCTCCAGCTCTGAGTTTGAGGTGATATAACGCTCCAGCTCCTGATTTTTTTCAAAAAGCTCTTTATTGTAATGGTCGATCTTATTTTGAGTGGTTTTCTGATCTGAGATATCCCGTGTCAGGATGATGACCTCATTGGCCGAGAACGGGCCTATGCGTAGCTCAAAATAATAGGTCTTGCCCTTGGCCTTTTGCTCAAATGTATAAGAGTGCAGTTTATTTTCTTCAATGGTCTTTTTGATAAGCTCCATTACATTGATGTAATTTTTCTCATTCAGGACCTTAGTAAGATTTTTGCCGATGAGACTCACTCCTTCAAAGTCCAGTTGGTCCAGAGCATTGGGATAATAATCAGCGATGATGCCATCGGTATCTGCTATCACCACCATATCCGGGATTGCATAGAGGATTGCCTTTCGGGTTTCTTCGCTTTTATCCAGTTTCGATTCTATCTCTTTCAGGTCGGTAATGTCGCTATGTGCTGAAAGTGTATGTGTGACATGTCCGCTCTCATCACGCTGAAATGGTGTTGCTCTTGTAAGAATAAATTTAATACTCCCATCTCCTGCTATAAAAGGGAAAACGGTGGATTGTATCTCACCGTCGCGAAGCTTTGTGACGTTCATTATCGTCTCAATCGCTTCTGCCCTGTATTCGGGATGGATGAGGTCGATGGTCTTTTCGGGGAAATCTTCTTCTGAATAATTGAACCATTGGGCCATATCCTGACTGCGGTATACCGATGTCAGCTTTGATATATCAAAGATCGTCACGAGTACTGGAGATGTGCTGTTTATCTTCTCCTGAAAATTGCGGTAGTTGAGCAGCTCGCTTTGATTTGCTTTGATCTCTGTAATGTCCTGTACAATGCCGAAGTTGATACGGCCAATACCATTTTCGGCAGGCATGAGGCTGCAGCTGCGCCCCAGTATCCACCTCCATTCTCCTGCTTTATTGAGTACGCGGTATTCGGTAGTGATCAATTTGCCTGTATTTGCAGGGGCATTGACGAAATCCCTCGCTGTGATCAGCCTGGGCATATCGTCGGGATGTATCTTCTTTGATAACAGGTCAAACTCATCACCTTCCTTCTCATAATCCTCAGGACCATAGCCCAGGCTTCTTACGAATGAATTGTTATTGTATATCTGTTTGCGGGTTACAGAGTTTATCACGAGCAGTGAGTCAGGCAGGACCTCAATGAGTTTATCGATCAAAACGCCTTTTTGATGGGCTTCTTCTTCCGCCTGTTTGATCTGGTCAAAATTGTAAATATGTACCAGCCTGCATAGCTCACCACCGAAATTGATGCCTGTACTGCGGCTCTGTATCCTTTTGACGTTGCCATCGCGGTCGACCAGCCTGAAGTCAAGTACATCACTGATACGTGTGGCATGCACCTTTTGCACAGCTTCTCCTAGTCTTGCCAGATCCTCCGGATGACAGTATTGGGCAATATTGACCCCCGTAAGATCTTCATCCGTATCTGCGCGGATCAGTTTCTTTGATAGTTGATTGGCGTACTTTATTATTCCGCCCCTATGAATAAAGATAGGATAGGGGGAAATATCCACAATACTCTTAAAATCAGAATCTGAGTTCAGAGCATGATTTTCTACAGTATTACTTTCCGGAAATAAATTCACAAATACAATTTAATGCAGATTTATAAATTATGCAAGACAGAGTTATTCGCGCCCGAGTGGTTACTTCTACTACTTTGGACACTTATAAAGGATCACAGCACAAGTAAGTGATTTTTAGCTTAATCCAGTCTTTCAGATATTTGTACCACCTCATTGATAAAGGTGCGGTCATTCTGCAGGCGGGGTATTTTCTGCTGGCTGCCGAGTTTTTCTTTTGACCTCAGCCATTCGTAGAAAGTATTCGTATGAAGCGGTGTGACCAACAGTTTTTCCATTGCAAGGTCAGCTGATCGCTTGGCCTGATAGTCCGAGTTGAGTGCCTGAAGTTTGCTGTCGAGTATTGTTTCAAATGTCTTTATATCATCCGGTGGTCTGATGAATTCAATGCCCCACTGATGATTGCCCTGACCATGAGAAGTAGTAAAGACCGGAGCGATGGTATAGTCCGCGACCTTGGCGCCTGAATCGAAACAAGCTGCAGCAAGAGCTTTGTCTGTGTTGTCTATGGTCACTTCTTCACCGAATACATTGATGTAATGCTTGGTCCTGCCTGTGATCCTGATCCTGTAAGGGCTAATGTCAGTAAACTCCACTGTATCGCCAATAATGTATCTCCACAAACCGGAATTGGTGCTTATCGCCATAGCATAATTGATGCCTTTTTTTACACCATCTATGGTCACTACATTATCAGTGTCAAGGTTTCCGTTGAAAGGAATGAATTCATAGAAGACACCATTGTCAAGATGCAGGAGCATATCGTCGCAGTCCAGTGTATCCTGAAAGGCAAAGAAGCCCTCAGATGCATTGTAGACATTCTGGTAGCTTATAGGCTGCCCTATGATCTCCTCAAACTGCTCCCTGTATGGCGCGAAACCCACACCTCCATGGCAATACAGCTCTATATTCGGCCATACATCTTTGATGTATCGATGTCCGGTCTTCTCCAGTACCCTGCGTAGCGTGAGTAGTGTCCATGAGGGTACACCGGATATATTTGTCACATTCTGATGCATGGTGACATCTGCTATCCGGTCCAGCTTCTGCTCCCAGTCGCTCATCAGAGCAGTAGCGAGATCGGGCTCACGAAAATATTGTATCCATGTGTCGAGATTTTTCATCAGGATGGCAGACACATCACCCACGAAAACATCCGGATTATTCTCATTTGGGTGATATGCTCCGCCCATCACGAGGCCTTTGCCGGTAAAAAACTTACTTGAGGGTTTATTTCTGAGATAGAGAGACAGAAAATCCTTGCCGGTCTTAATATGTGATTCATGCAGGCCCTCTGCGCTCACCGGAATGAATTTACTTGCGTCGTTAGTAGTGCCACTTGATTTAGCAAACCACCTGAGCCTTCCCGGCCAGAGGACATCCTCCTCGGAGGCTTGCATACGTTTGAAATAGGGCTTCAGCGATTCGTAATCCTGCAAAGAAATATTGCTTTTGAATTCCTGATGATTTTTGATGTCAGAGAAGCCATTTTTTTTGCCAAATTCAGTATCCTTAGCGCGATGCAGCAGATATGAAAAGACTTTATTCTGAGATTCAATAGGGTCAGCGATGAAGTGATCGATGGAAGGTATCCTTGTATTGAAATAGAATTTACCTATAGA
>PLSN01000251.1 GCA_003165135.1 Bacteroidota bacterium | reverse complement strand
GTTAACGAAGAAAATCTTCAGGCATCTGAATCGGCTTTCACAAAGCATCTGAAAGGTAAATAATTCAATCCTTTGGATGCCTTTTCAATAAGGGCAAATGTAAAGTTTCCGATGCCAGTTCTGAGAGATCAGCACCCTCTTTGCTGAAGTTCCATGTGAAAAGATATTTGATGGGATGATCACGACGGATGCTCTCGATAGCCGCTGTACCTATCTGGGTCGCGAGTCCCTGTCTTCTGTATTCAGGCAATACGAGCGCTGAGCAGAGATATAGGGCTTCATATTTTATGTCAAGCGGGGTTTGATCAAGAAGCTCAGTCTCCGATATTTCTTCAGAGACAAATTTATTCATCAGTTCGATAGTAGTCGGGATAAGCAGTATCCATACTACGGGGCCATTTCCAACGACATGTTCGGATAATGTGGCAGGATGAATACGCTCCAATCGCTCCATGACTTCTTCATCGACCTCCAGCTGAGCTGGATCATTATGCGCCGAGAATACCTCATCAGCAAGCGCTATCATCCTATCTAAATTTGAAGCAGCCATTTTACATACTTTATAAAGTTCTTTTTGCCTTTCACATTTTTTGCTAGCGGCACTTTCTTCGTGATCTTTGTGTGAAAACTAATTAGCAGGCAGGTTCCTCAGGAAGAAATCACGGACATTGCCGCCCATGATCTTCTCTATATCAGCGCGGCTGAAGCCTTGTTTCTCCAGTGCTTTGACAACTACTGTGAATCCCGTGATGTCATAACTAGCCTCTACATCACCATCGAAGTCCGAACCCATCCCGACTTTATCGACGCCTATCCGGTCTGCCACATATTTGATTGCCCTGGCGGTGGCATCAGCATCATTGCCACATACAGCTGTCTCCCACATGCCGATGCCAATGATGCCATTGCGCCTGCCGATCTCCTGTATCTGTGCATCGCTGAGGTTGCGGATATTGTCACAGGTGCCTTTGACTCCTGTATGAGATACCATGACAGGCCCGGTGGTCATAGCGAAGATCTCATCTATGGTCTTTGGCGAGAGATGCGCGAGGTCGATCATGATGTGGAGGCCCTCCATTCGTTTGATGAGTTCTTTTCCTTTGTCGGTGAGTCCACTCTTTTTCATGCCATGTGCCGAACCTGACCATTCATTGTCGAAGAAATGCGCAAGGCCGATATAGCGTACACCGGCCTGGTAAAACAGGTCGAGGTTATTGATGTCATTGTCCAGACAGTGTGCGCCTTCTAGCCCTAACATACCCGCAGTGAGTTTGCGATTTGAACTACGGTCCTGAATGTATTGTTTCAATTCAGCCTGATTGGTTATGACCCTAAACTCGCCTTTGGAGTCTTCGGCTGTATGATGGAGTGACTCGCATTGGTGCAGGGCACGCGCTTTGACGCTGAACCAATCTATCGGCCAGCGCAGCTGTGCGAAGCTCAATGCACCTATCATATCTGTATTCCCTTCGTTGTGGTCATAGTTGAGTCCGCGGGGACTTTTGCTTACGATGCTGAATATCTCCAGTGCCACGTTAGCCTCCTGCATACGGGGAATGTCCACATGCCCATAGTTATGGCGTGCTAGTAAGTTACGGTTCCATAGCAGGGCGTCGCAATGCATATCAGCGATGAAAGGAATGGAGTCATACCAAACCTCTCTGTCAGCAGCCGTAGCAGTGTGGATACTTTTGTTGAAAGCCTTGTCGATGTAGACTGGCACAAAACTGAAAAATGCAAAGACTACCAGCCCGATCCCGGAGAATAACTTGATATAACCTTTTCTCGTCATGATAAAAAATTAGACCATGAAGGTAAAGAAGATTTATGGTTGTGCAATGCAAAACTAATTGACAATGATGATAGATTAAATTTGCTGTATTGAGAATAATCATCAGTTTTGTTGTATCATTCTAAATACTTCAATATGGTACACTATAGCGAATCCCTACTGGCCCTGTATACCAGAGACCTCNNGAAGAGTTGAGCCTTTATACTAATGAATCCAATATCTGGCGTATAGAGCCCAATATATCCAACTCCGCCGGCAATCTGACACTTCACCTGTTAGGTAACCTAAATCATTTTATCGGTTCTGAGCTGGGCAAGACCGGCTATATCAGGGATAGAGATGCTGAATTTGAGAAAAACAATATCAAACGCCATACGCTAATTGATGATATAGATGCCACCATCGGCATGCTGATAGATGTATTAGGCAGTCTGGGCAATACCGATCTGGATAAAGAGTTTCCGCTACATATCCAGAATAAGAAAAGCAGTACCGGAAATACACTCATACATCTATATGGTCATCTCGCATACCATCTCGGACAGGTCAACTATCACCGCAGGCTGATCGATAAATAATACAACAAGGTGGATAATAACAGAACGGAAATAAGAAAGGCGCTCATCACATGTTTGCCTTATTTTGTTATCATTTTCTTTTTGGGTGATCTGGATAAACTTTTGTCTACCATACATTCCCGCTTTGGGCATCCGCTACTTGTACTTTATTTGTTCATTGCCACAGTCATCATCATTGCGCTTTTCATAAATGACGCAATAGAAATTAAGGGCAATTACAAGACATCAGGACCTATGGCAGTCGTGCCGCTCAGCATTTATATTTTAGCGCTGGCCAATTCTTTTTGGAGTCCTGTGCGTATCTCCAGTGAGGTATTTCATAGTAAAATAGTGCACCAGGCTTTCAGGAAGCAGAAATTTGGTCATGACATCATGAAAATGCGAATGGATGGAAGTATGGATATACGCTATCCCGGTTTTTTGGGCATGACTGATTGGGAGTATGGACATTGGAGCGGGAGAGGGGATACATTCTATCTGGACTACGACAGAGGTGGTGATACTGCCGCTGCTAAACCTGATACATTGATTCTGGCAGCCGATGGATTATTGACTCCTATAGGCATACCTGATGATACTTTGAAAATCTACAGGGACAGGTTTTTCAGAATGCCTGCCAGTAAGAAGAAATAGTGTTAGATTTAAAATGTGCTGGGGGGTTTAGTTTCCCAGTGTACTTTCAGCCAGACCTTTTGCTCGCCGCTATCTGCACTGAATCTGTCGTTGGCCAGATTATTCTGACTGCTGCCACCGCCACGTCCACCGCCGCCGCCACGACCACCACCGCCCATGCCGCTTTGCATGCCACCTCTTTGTCCTCCATTGCCGCCCTGCTGGCTGCCCTGACTATTCGTATGCTGCTGCTGAGCTGTCTCCATCGCGCCGACCACAATGCCGAGTCCCATCGGATTATTCAGGTCACTGGGCAGGATATGATGCTGGTATATCAGAGACAGAGGTATTTTGTATTCTATAGCCAGTATATTGAGGCTATCCCAGTCGTATGCTATATCTATACCGTATTTATTCTGGAGCGGTATCTCGGGTTCTTTCACATCTATCATTCCTGTCACCTTCATCGAGGCCTGGGCGAATAATACATGCTCTCTGAGTCTCTGGGCCCGGGATTTCTCAGATGGCTCTCCCGATGGGTCACTGGTCCTTTGCCTTCTGGGCAGATCCCCGGGTGCACCTTCCAGTTTCATTGGGAAGGTTATGCCGATCTTATGTTTTTTCTTTCCGGTCGGATCAAACCACAGATCTACACCAGAATGCATGAGCCTGTTTTGTGCCTCCAGATCGACGGCTTTGATACACAAATAGAGGTTAGAACTATCATTATAGAAGTCAAACTGAAATTTAGCACCGGAAATATAGAACCTGAAAAATGATGGCCATTCTTTGATTTGGCCGTCCACTTTGACACCAGATGTATCCCAAACACTCATAGCATCCTGTCCAAATGTAGGAGTGTCTGTGCCTAATAAAGCGATCAGAAAAATAAAAATAACGAAATGCCTCATGGTGTTTAGATTTGTACTAAGGAGCGAATCTATCCTTTTTCACCCAGCAGTTTATAGAAACTCTCAGCGAAACTGTCTCCTACCGGAATAAATTTTTCGCCGATCTTGATCCTCTTATTACGTACACTCTCTATATGTCCCAGCGAAACGATAAAGGAACGGTGTACACGGGTGAAGTCAGGTGAGGGTAGTTTTGAGAGGATATCCTTCATCGTCATATTGGATAGGATCATTTTTTTGCTGGTGAATATTTTCACATAGTCATCCATGCCTTCTATCATAGATATATCGCTGAGGTCTATCTTGACGATCTGGTAGTCTGATTTTACAAATATAAAGCTGCTGTTGGTCACTGCCTCAGCAGGACGCTCCCTATAAGTCATATACTCACTCACTTTATTGACAGCTTTCAGAAAGCGGTCATATTCGAATGGTTTGAGCAAAAAGTCAATAGCATTGAGATTGAATCCCTCGATGGCATAGTTGCTATAAGCTGTAGTGAAAATGACCAATGGAGGTTCGGGTAGTGATTTCAGCAGCTGTATGCCGGTGATCTGAGGCATCTGTATATCGAGAAAAAGCAGCTGGACCTTGTTTTCCTTGATATACTCTATGGCTTTATACCCGTCAGTGAATGTTTTTAAGAGTTCGAGATTGGGTGTGCGGGATATGTATTCCTCGAGCACTTCGAGTGCTATTGGTTCATCGTCAATGGCTACACAGGATATTGTCATACGAGTGCTATGTTTAGTTTTACAAAATAAGTATCGCCGGTATCCTGTATCCTTAGTTCATGTTTGCCCGGATAGAGCAACTGTAACCGTCTCTCCACGTTAGGAATACCAATGCCGGATGAGTGTCTTTCCATATTTTCAAATTTACGGTTTATGACCGAAAAAACGATACGCTCTTTTGAGACCCAAAGGCTGATCTGTATCGGTGAATCCAAACTGTTGTTCAGTCCATACTTGAACGCATTTTCTACAAAAGGCAATAGTAACATTGGAGCTATATTAGCGCCGTTGATATCTCCTTCCACATCGAATGTGACACTGAGTGATGGACCGCTCCGCATTTTTTGCAGTTCTATGAAGTTATTGAGATAGGTCACTTCCTGCTCCAGTGGCACTGTGTTGTGCCCTGTCTCTTCTATCATATACCTAAGGAGCTGCGAGAGTTTTAATACGGCTTTGGGGGCATTGTCTGATTTTTTGAGTGACATACCATAGATCGTATTTAGCGAGTTAAACAAAAAATGCGGATTGATCTGCATATGCAGGAAGGACAGCTCTGTGCGCAGGTGCTCATTTTCTATATCGCGTGCGCGGCGTTCTGCTTGTCGCCATAGATCGGTGAGCTTGATACCGATGGCCCCGAAAAGTACCATAAAGAACCAGGTGCCGGAGCGTATCACATCACGTATCTCTATAGGGCGGTCTACCAGATAGAATGCTTGAATGAGCTGGCCGCGGATGAGATAGGAAATACTGAATATGGCTGCAAAAGATAAGAGGATTATGGTCGAGTAAAGTATATATCCTATAGGTCTGGACTGCAAGATGAACCTGTCAAAAAGAAAGTTATTGTGGATATAGTAGAATATGATGAGGCAAAGGTTTAATGAAAAGGATGTAAGAAATAAGTATATGTCCCAATGGGGCTGTAGTTCCCTTACCACATGTATCTGTTTGGCGGGATCAGTAGATGCGTGCGGGATCATAAAGTAAGGCAATAACAGAAAAAGGCCCCACAATAATACTTGTAGCAATGTGTTATAGAATCTTTTATCAAGCGACATTTACCAAAGTTAATAAACCCTTCAATGCGAGTATTTACAAAGTCGGTTATATATGTTTTTCATTCGGTCAATGATTCTAAAAGTATGATTTTAAACTTCATGTGCATGATTTAGTCTAAATAAAGTCATAATTTACCGTAAATGCAATGATATATTGCTTCAATGGGCTTTTTTTACAGCATATGGGGGGGAATGTAGATATGGAAGATATTATTTGGATGTTATATTTTTCTTCGCAGTATCAATTATTTTGATTGTATTTGATAGCTTAATTACAAAGGGTTGAGAAAGATCGGGCAGCATTTTACTGCTTTTGAAAAGCGAAGTCTTATTCGTACAGTATTTGTCTTGCTGATGTTTACTCTGTGTGCTGCAAATCCGTGTACTGCTTCGGGCAATATTATACAATTGCCAGATAGTACCATGCGGATCGGAAAAGATACCTCATCTGTCTGGCATCGCAAGATGGACATCATAGATGTGCTGAGGCTCATCGTTTATCCTAAAAAAGCTAACGCAACAAAGAGGGAGCCACGCAAAACGGGAGTGTTTTATACTGTCGTCGCATATCCGGGCTATGCGATAGCTACAGGGATAGCCGCGGTAGCAGCATTTAATATCTCTTATCGCCCTAAGAAACATCCCGATGGCAATCTTTCTTTTTTTAATAATAACTTTCAGTATACCCAGAAAAACCAAGTGCTGATACAGTCATTGTCGAATATCTATACCAATAATCAAAAGTGGCAGTTTCCAGGTGATATCCGTTATTTTCATTTCCCTACTACTACCTATGGCCTCGGCACGAGTACCGTATCCGGCGATGCTGACGGTATAGACTATTCCCATTTCAGGTTTTACCGCACTGCATTGCGAGAGGTGGTGCCCAGTACCTTTCTCGGTGTGGGATACAACCTCGATTATCGTTGGAATATTATAGATGATAACGCAAGTCGTGGCTATGTCACAGATTTTGCCAAATATGGGTATAGCAGGACGAGTTCCTCATCGGGCCTGACATTTAATTTCCTGTACGATAGCAGGGATAATGCAAACCGGCCGATCAGCGGCACGTATATGGACTTTCATGTGGTGTCATATCTCAAGCCACTGGGCAGTAATAGCAACTGGAACTCAATGGTGCTTGACATCCGAAAATATATTCCCCTCTCCAAAAAATGGTATGCAGAACTGGCCATATGGAGTTATACATGGCTTACACTAAGCGGGAAACCGCCCTACCTCGACCTGCCTAGTACGGGCTGGGATTCATATAACAATACCGGCAGGGGTTATGCTGCGGGGCGCTTCCGGGGCAAGGATATGATGTATCTGGAGACCGAGGTCCGGTTTGATATTATGCGCAATGGCTTGCTGGGGCTGGTTTTCTTTGGTAGCCTGGAGACCCTGTCAGAGTTTACAGGTGCTTTCTTCGGACCTATACAGCCGGGTGGCGGGGCTGGCCTTAGGATTAAATTCAATAAGAGTACTAATGCCAACTCTTGTCTTGACTATGGTTTTGGTACACACAGTTCACGAGGCTTTGCGACCAATCTAAATGAAGTCTTTTAAGCGATAACTGGCAAGGATATTGCTATATCAGTGTGATTATAGATGCTAAAGCCTATATTAGTTTTTTGATACCTTATTTAATCTAAGGAGTAGCTTGCGCAATATCAGGATAAATGTCCCAGGTTCATTTTGGCGAGATGTTATTCGTACATCCATCTTCATCATATGTATGTATGCAGGTCATTCATATGCCGGGGTGAGCGATACTATCAGGCCGATAACTAAACGGCAACTGCTCAAAGATACGATCATAGGCAGAAACCCTGTAGACCTCTTTGACCTGGTCAAGATAATGATCGGTATCAAAAAGGCCCACCTGCATAAAAAAGATATGAACAGCAATGGCCCGTTCTATAATATTTATCCCTATGTAGG
>PLSN01000441.1 GCA_003165135.1 Bacteroidota bacterium | reverse complement strand
AAACCTTTATTTTGGTATTGAATTTTCAATATAAGGAACCAAGTTATGATATAGAGCGCAGTGCTCATTTTACTGAATATGCCACACAGGTTTTCGCCCATTTTGAATTCAGATAAGGAAGATACCTGCTTGGCTTGTTTATGTAGGTTCTTATTTACAGTATATGTAAAGTCACATAAATGAAAAAATTCTCCTTTGGGCTTACAGTTTTCTTTTTACAATTGACAGGAGTGGGTTTTGCACAGATCCCTTTACCATATATACAATCATTTGATTCATACACTACCAATCAGCCACTCAAAGGTGATGGGGGGATCGTATCTACCAGCCATGTGTATGTCACTCCATACGGCATCGTGGGCAATTGTGCTGAATTTCAGATGACCGATACAGCACTTTCCGGATATGATACCCTTACCAGCCCACAGATAGGACCGCTCACGGCCAATACTACTGCTAGTTTTTATTTCCGAGCAGTCACTTTTAGCGGTGGAGTTCCATCGGTATATCATATGACTGCGTCAGACAAGGCGGTAATATATATAGGGGTGAACTTAACATTCGCAGCCCAACTAACCATAGATAGTTCAAATCAAAATACCGACAGCAGCTACGTCAAAGTAACTATAGGTGCACCGGCATGGGTGAGCGGTTATTCAGGCAAATTCAGAATAGTAGCATCTAACCCTGCAGCAAATAACTGGCGGCTGGAATTTGATTCGCTTGTAGTAAAGGATACAGTATCGACAGTAGTCCCTCCGGTACTGAGTATATCTGTGGCCAATGTGAAATGCAGAGGGCAAAGCACAGGTGGTATCAAGGTAACGGCCTCTGGTGGTGCTCCGTACACATACCTTTGGAGTCCGGGTGGACAGACTGCCGACAGTATCATCGATCAGCCTGCCGGCACTTACACTGTTACTGTGACTGATAGTCTGGGTGGTGTCGCTTCGATGAGCATTGTGATCGATCAACCTGCATTTACGCTATTGCTTGATTCGCTGAGTAAAACATCCGTGGCCTGCTATGATGCCAGTACCGGCACTGCTACTATATATGCATCAGGTGGTACGACTCCATATAATTATCATTGGAGCAATATCCAGGCTTCTGCCACAGACTCAGCCGTGGATCTGCCCGCAGGAAACTATAGCGTGACAGTCACTGATGCTAATGGCTGTTCACTCACAGCCACGACACATATTACTCAGCCTACAGTTCCCCAAACTACAACTACATCCACGACCCAGTCCTCATCAGGATCAAATGGAACAGCCTCTGTCATTGCTACAGGTGGCGCCGGTTCATTTACCTACCTATGGAGTACCACTCCAGCTCAAACTTTAGCCTCTATCAGTGGTCTGGCGCCCGGCCTGTATGAGGTGACGGTGACGGACGCAGGTGGTTGTGTGATAGTAGATACGGTCTTTGTTGCTTTTCCAAATGGGATAAATGAGCTGAATGAACAAAGTATATTTATCTATCCTAATCCAGCTACAGATCATGTATATGTGGAGATGGCAGGTATCAATCCTTCATTGATGACTGTATCAATAAACGATTTGAGCGGTAGAATAATAATACAGGAAGTTACATCAAATAGCATCAACACTTCATCACTGGCAAATGGTATTTATATCATTAAGGTGAATACTGATGAGGAAATTTATATGAGCAGGCTTATCATTCAGCGATAAAAAACTTTTCAAACCCATTGAGGGTTCTGAACCCTCAATGGGTTACGCTTTTCTACACAGCTACTTCGCCGGCTATAGCAGGATATGGATTATAATTCAACAGCTCGAAGTCGGAATATTGAAAGTCAAAGATGTTTTTTACCGCCGGATTGATCTTCATTTGTGGCAAAGGCCGTGGTTCACGTGTCAGTTGTAGCTTGACCTGATCCACATGATTGCTATATAAATGCACATCTCCAAATGTATGTACAAAATCTCCGAGTGCCAGATCACAGACCTGTGCGATCATCATAGTTAGCAATGCATAANNATTGAATGGCACCCCTAGAAATACGTCCGCACTACGCTGATATAGCTGGCAGCTTAGTTTTCCTTTGGTTTCACCTTTAGCCTTATCCGGCGGAGCGACATAAAACTGAAACATAGTATGACAGGGCGGCAGCGCCATCTGATCGACATAGGCCACATTCCAGGCGCTGACTATCAGGCGACGTGAGTCGGGATTTCTTTTGATCTGCCCGATGAGCTGTGTGATCTGATCTATAGTTTTGCCATCTCCGAGCCATGAGCGCCACTGTACGCCATATACCGGGCCGAGTTCACCCCATTTTGTTGCGAAAGCCTCATCATCCTTTATCTTTTCCGCAAACTCCTTAATGCTTTCGCCTTTATAATCAGGGCTGACCTTATATTTAGCAAAGGGCCAGTCATCCCAGATGCGCACTCCATTCTGGCATAGGTAGCGGATGTTTGATTCCCCTTTCAGAAACCATAATAGTTCATAGATAATAGCCTTGGTGAAAACCTTCTTGGTCGTGACAAGCGGAAAACCCTCCGTCAGGTCAAAACGCATCTGATAGCCAAAACAGCTATAGGTGCCGGTGCCGGTACGGTCAGA